>JAQYVU010000023.1 GCA_030145385.1 Desulfococcaceae bacterium | reverse complement strand
CCGAAGGCGTTGCCGGCAGATTTACAGTCTGCTCCCTTTAGCCACTCGGGAACCCCACCGAGTAATTCTGGAGCCAGCGGAGGGACTCGAACCCCCGACCCACTGATTACAAATCAGTAGCTCTACCAACTGAGCTACGCTGGCACTTTTCATGAAAGCTGGGTGTTGACAGTCTCCGCTGACACACTGAGTTCAGCTTTATATTTAAACAATCAAAACGAAATCAAAATATAAAAAATAATTACGCCGTCATCATTTAAAGTAACCTGTTTTACTAACACCGATATTTCTATATTTCAAGTTAAAAAATAATTTATTTAATTTTTTTTAAAAAAATTATTAAATAGCAACTTTATTACTGATTTGTCAATTTTATAATCATACGATTTTTTTTTTATTACCGTTTCGTTGTACCCGGCTTTTTGACAAACCTTTTAAAATCACGTTTTAGCAAAGATAATTCAAATGTCATATAATAAATATTAATGCAAGCATTGTTTTTACAAATTTCTTTATTTTTATATAACTTTTCACTGTAACAATTTCAACGATTTGAATAAACACGACATTTAATCAATAATAAATCGTTTAAAGACATAAACTTCTCGTAAGTCTCTTTTGAAATCATCGCGGAATTCATAAATTCTTGACACTCACTCCTTCATCCTTTAATTAATATCTCATTTACTGGTATTTACTTGCATCATCGGCCATTTTTACCAACAAGGCTTTCATCCACACCCCATTTACACTGTTTGAACAAAATATCATTTATCCTTCTAATTTTAGGACATAACCAAATCATGACACAGCGTTTAAACAATAAGAGATTACTGTACACACTCATTATATTTTATGTTGTTCCTCTATATTTTATTGGATGTGCCCAACTGACCAGTCAGTTTCCTTTTAAATCCGATAAACCAGTTAACGCTTCTGCAAATCGCATTGATACAGCTTCAAACACAGGTAATTCTTATCCGACTGACACCAATAATTCTTATGAACCTGTATCCATAGGCGATGATGATACCAACAATATTGCGTATCTTCCCTTGATTCCGATGGGAGATGAAAGCTGTGACACAGACCTCCAAATAGCTAAAAACGGTTCCATCAGCGCTTCAATTCAGTCTAAACTTGACGAAGCGCTTGATTTTTACCAGGCATCTCAGGATTTCTGGCAGCAGGGGGAACTCGACAATGCCCTGCAGGCACTGGATCAGGCTTACGCACTGATTACCGAAGTAGATGCCTTTGACCAGCCGAAACTCATCCAGCAAAAAGATGATTTACGATTTATGATTTCAAAACGGATACTTGAAATCTATACTTCGCGCCACATCACCGCTAAAGGGAATCATAATGCGATTCCCCTGGTCATGAACGCCCATGTTCAAAAAGAAATTGACCTGTTTACCAAAACTAATTGCCGCTCTTTTTTTGAAGGATCTTATAAACGCTCGGGCAGGTACCGCCACTACATTGTCACTGAGCTGCAAAAAGCCGGCCTGCCTGAAGAACTGTCTTGGCTGCCCTTAATTGAAAGCGGCTTTAAGGTAAAAGCATTGTCAAGTGCCAGAGCACTTGGTTTATGGCAATTTATTTCTTCCACCGGCCATAAATTCGGACTCAAAAGAAACCTATATATTGATGAACGGCTGGATCCATACAAATCCACTCATGCGGCCATTGCTTATCTCAAAGAGCTCCATGAAATCTTTGGGGACTGGCCTACGGTCCTTGCAGCTTATAATTGTGGCGAAGGCCGGGTTCTTCGCACCATCAGAAAACAAAATGTCAGCTACCTTGATGACTTCTGGGATTTATACCAACGCCTGCCCCGGGAAACCGCCCGGTACGTCCCAAAATTCATGGCAACCCTTCATATCCTAAACAACATGGAAAAATATGGTATGAAAGATATCGTGTTAGATGAACCAATGCGATTTGACATTCAGAGGATCTCAAAGCAGTCGTATTTAAAAGATATTTCATCAACGATCCATCTTCAGGAAAACACCCTGACAGATCTGAACCCTGAACTTCGCTACAAGCTGCTGCCGCCGGAGGAATACCCGTTAAAAATCCCCGTGGGCACGAAGGAAAAACTCATTGCAAGCATTGCCAACATCCCGGAGTATGCTCAGACACACCCGGGGCTTGCCTACCATCGCGTCAGACCCGGCGAGACACTTTCAACCATTGCTCGACGCTATAACACAAACGTTAATACCATTGCGCGATATAACAACATTTACCGGAAAAATTACATTGCAGCCGGCAAAATACTTAAGATTCCGCAATCAGGGAAAATCTCCGGCAACGAAGAATCAAAAATCATCACCTATTATGTTCGCCGGGGGGATTCGCTCTGGACATTGGCCAAGCGGTATGATACCACGACAAAAAAAATACAGGAGTTTAATCGGTTAAAGACTGTCAATCTTGACATCGGACAAATATTAAAAATTCCCACAGGACCGCATCATGGACTGGCACTTTACAAGGTTATAAGTGGTGATTCCCCATCGAGGATTGCCAATAAGCATAACATGAATCTGAATCAACTGCTGCGCCTCAACAACCTGACAAAAACGAGCACCATACATCCCGGCCAGCAACTGTATGTAGAATAATCTCCGCCCCCGTAGCTCAGTGGATAGAGCATTGGATTCCTAATCCATGCGCCGCAAGTTCGATTCTTGCCGGGGGCACCAATCAAAACGGAAATTTACAGCCTTTTTACATGATCGACTTTTCATCTTTTTTCTTATGTTACCCGTATGTGACCCAAAATTACAAAATAAGCGGATCAACTTTTTCAACCCATCCTTGAGATGCATTCCCATCCTTGATCAACGAATATAATCAGACACTTTAAAAAAAAATTAATCACTTGGTTTTTGTTTTATTACCATTTTAAACTTATTCCATCCTTATTATATATAACGAGTTCGAGTTTCGTCGCTCCCGCCTCCAAAACATAAAGGGTTTAGAGAATTTCGCTAAACCCTTTTTTAATTGGTGGAATTCAATTTTATGCCTGAGCAAAATCGCTATTTTCCGTTCTTGTCGCCGCATAATACACATCTCCTTTTTTTCGTTCCTCCCGGATGTGACCGGTCCGCATCAAATTTCCTAAATATTTGGATACCTCATTGATATGCATTCCGTAAACATCCACAATCTGGGCGGTTGTACAAGGTCGGCGCTGGAGCATGGACATAATGGACGCTTCCGTTGCCGCGATATGCTTTTCAGAATTCGCATTAAATTCTGCAATCACTTCTGCGGGCGGATCAAATATTCCCGCCAGCGACGCCAGTTTCGTTTGCCGTATGGGGGCGACAAACTCCTCAGCCGGCGGACGAACAACCGTGTTGAGATGGACACTGTCCGGTTGGATTTCTTTAATTTGAGCCGCAATTTTTTTGACATCTCCGGGGACTGAATTGATCCCCAGCAACATAAAAACTTCCACCCATAATTTACCGGCAAACTGTGCCCGAAATGTCTTTATGCCCTTGATGAGTTCATTAAATTGCAGTTGGGGGTGGGGGCGGTTGATCCATTCAAAAGAGCGCTGATCCCATGCGCTCAATGATACTTTGACAATATCCGCGTAAGCGGCAGCATCCCTCACTTCCGGATGCATCAACATGGAGGCGTTGGTTAACAGTGCGGAGGGTATTGGATGCTGCTCTAAGACCCGTAACACCTTTCCAAAATCAGAATGGAGCGTCGGTTCACCGGACCCGGCAAGCGCTACATAATCAGCATCCCCGTCTGTTTCCATCCAGGATTGAATTTCGGTCAACACCGCATCGATGGGCACATATTCCTTTCGTACCAACTTTGTTTGCGAGGTCCGGCCCAACTGGCAGAAAATACAGTCAAAGCTGCATGTTTTAAAAGGTGTTAAATCAACGCCTAAAGAGCGTCCAAATCGCCGGGAAGGTACGGGGCCATATAAATATTTGTATGATTGATTTGTTTTAATCGTTTTCACAATAACTTCATATCCATTTTGGATATGAAGTTATTGCCTCCTTTATTTTAATAGATACCGACTTGTTCATGCTCATCCAGCAGGCCGGAAAGCGAAAGGTTTTTAGCTGTTTTATTTATAATCATGCGTTCCCAGAACAACAGGGACACCTGTTTTATCCTGAATAATTTTTGCCATTTCTTCAGCACTGGCATAGGGGCAGGCTGGTTTTGCATTGGCCATGCATGAGCTTATATAAATCGCATCGGGTTTTATTTCCGACAGCTTGATTGCCATGCCGGTGTTTGGGGCAAGACTCCGGCCCGGGCATTCACATTTCACAAACGCAATAACTGCAGAAGGCTCTTCAAACTTTCCATCTCCGAATGCTGCCGCTTTAAGGCATCGCCATTCGCCGGGGCATCCGTATCCACTGTCCATGTAGGCGCCGCATCCAATAATCGCTACTTTTTTCATTTGATGTTCCTTTTTTATAGGTTTCAATTTCATGGGTTTATTCGCAACGTTTCACTATGTTATCCGCGATTTTTCCAAACGCTTTTGTTATGGGAGAATCCGTATACCTATTCTGATAGGAAACCCCGGTATCGCTGCACTTGACCATCTTTGGATCAAAGGGAATTTTTCCAAGAAAGCCAATATCTGCTGTTATAGCGGTGCCCTCACCACCGCCGGTCCCAAAAAGGTCCAGCGCCTTGCCGCAATGAGGGCATGTATATCCACTCATATTTTCAACCAGGCCGAATATTTCCATCTTGACTGTTTTGCAAAAGTTGATTGATTTTCGAACATCCGCAAGCGCGACCTCCTGGGGGGTTGTGACAATAATGGCTCGCGCGTCTTTAATCAATTGAGCAACCGTCAACGGTTCATCACCGGTTCCCGGCGGAGCGTCGATAATCATATAATCTAAATTGCCCCAATCCACTTCCCCGATAAATTGACGGATTGCGGAATGTTTGACCGGTCCCCGCCATATGATGGCGTCATCCTTATTGGGCATAAGGGATTCAATCGATATTGCCGAGAGATTTTCTGAAAAACATATGGGCAGGATCTTCCGATTGTCACTGGAGGCAACCATGCCTTTTAGCCCGAGCATCCTCGGAATATCCGGTCCGTGGACATCCACATCCATCAGTCCGACCTTGAAGCCCCGGTTTGCAAGGGCAATGGCGATGTTGACCGAGACGCTTGTTTTTCCTACGCCGCCTTTGCCACTCATCACGATGACTTTGTTTTTAATTTTTCTAAGCGACTGCCTTGCTATCTCATCGGGATCCGGTTCCGGAAGCTTTTCGGAAATGCCGATTCCTTTCTGTCTATTCTTCATCTTGTACCTTTTCTTTTCTTTGATTTTGACTGATTGCCCTGCTTCAGATGCGTCTGGCAGGTTGTCCGACTAAATTCATTTCTTTTTATCAGAGACCGTCCACATTCGGGCTGTTTGAACATTCTATTCATAGGGTTTTTCCAACTGTACGATGCGTTTACGAACAGCATCCAGTGAGTCCCGGAGAGAATCCGCCTGGGCTTTCAATCCATCCAGTTCGGCGCCTGGATCATCCGTGTATGGTCCGGCATATCATTCACCTCCATTTGCGGTTACGCCTCATTAGCGAAATTTCGGCCTCCTCTCCGGCGCTGTCTCCCGACCCCCGGCATTAAAAACGCCGGGATTAAACGGAACAAATCGCCTGTTCAACACATCGCCGTTTTCTATTTCAGCCAAAAGAATCATAGCGGCGAAATCAAACACCGGCGAAATCCGATCTTCCCAAACCGTCAGTGCAATTATCATTTCTGAATCGTCTCCTTGTATAAATGCATTGCATAACAAATGCCAACAACATCATAAAAACATTAAAAGCAATTATACGCTCATTAATTCAGAATGTTATAATTTAATAGCGATAAAACAAAACCAGACAGGAGCATAGAAAGTCGCATAGTTGCAACTCAAACAATCGCAAATATGCGACATTGTGAAGGGATTTACGGACGCGGGGAGCGACCGTCGATTTTCGGGAGATTGATGCCCAGTTTTTGAATTTTACGAAACAGTGTGCTTTTGTGCATCCCCAGGTCGGTCGCCGCCGCCTTACGATTATACCGATTCCGCATCAGGGCATCGGTAATAACTTTAATTTCCGCTGATTTCATCGGGTTGTCTTGAACGTCGCATTCAGCGGCAGAAGAATCCCGCATGGCCAAATGGCCCGGCAGATGCTGCAGCCGGATATCCCCTGACGGGCACATCACAAAGGCATATTCAACAATGTTTTCCAGTTCTCTGATATTTCCGGGAAAAGAAGAAAGCATCAGGGCTGCGAGTGCCTCCTGATCAATACCGCAAATGCTTTTGCCGCGGATTCTGTTTAATTTGGCAATAAAATGTTCGACAAGAAGGGGGATGTCCTCCATACGCTCTTGCAGCGGCGGAAGACCCAGCCGCACCACGTTAATGCGATAAAACAAATCACGGCGGAACGCTCCTTTGTCCACCAGCACGGAAAGGTTTTGATTGCTTGCGGTGATGATGCGGATATCCGCTTTTTCTTTTTTTACACTGCCTAATGGTTGATATTCTCTTTCCTCCAGCACCCGCAGCAGCCTTACCTGAAAAGCAGGGCTGGTATCACCGATTTCATCTAAAAAAATCGTTCCGCCTTCGGCCATGGCAAAATGTCCCGGCTTGTCTTTGTTTGCATTTGTAAATGCGCCGGCCTTGTAGCCGAACAGCTCTGATTCAAGAAGTGTGTCCGGAAAAGCGCCGCAGTTAATGGCAATAAAAGGGTTGTTTTTCCGTTGACTTAAACTGTGGATAGCCCTTGCCGCCAGTTCTTTGCCAGTGCCTGTCTCTCCTTCCAGCAATACCGTGCTGTCGCTTTCCGCCACCTGTGGGAGAATTCCGAAAATTTTCTGCATGGCCGGGCTGCTGCTCACCATGTCCCCCACCTGAAAACCAGCATAAAGTTTTTTGCGCAGTTCTTCCACAATGCTGAGATCCCTGAACGTCTCGACCCCCCCGATCATTTTATCATTTTTATCCTTTAGCGGGGAGGTGGAGACGGTAATCGGAATCTGTTTTTTCTGGCCGTTGATAATATAACTGGACGTGCTGACAAAGGATTTATTTTCCTCCATCGTTCTTTTCAGGGCACAATCATGTTCACACATGTTTGAACGGAACACTTCCCAGCAGTGTCTGCCGATGGCTTCTTTGCGGGAGATCCCGGTGATCTCCTCGGCGGCACGATTGAACGATGTGATCTCCCAGTTGTGATCGACCGTAAAAACGCCATCGGAAATGCTTTCAAGGATAATCCGGGTAACATCCGGGTCCAGATTTTTGTTTTTTGGAATCTTTGACATATTTACCAGTATCCATGGATTTTTTTGAAAGTCAGTCGTTACTCTTTCGGCCGACGGGTATTGATCCGCGTATAAATATGTTTTGAAGTGTACAGCGCGCCCAGCGGATTATGAGCAAGCACCCTGTCTTTTACCGCAAGAACCGTCACCGGTGCATTGGCATGTTTGATAAAGAGCGTATCATCACCCACGCAAAGTCCCAGAAGAATATGCAGATCAATACCTTCTGCTTCCAGTATCGCCGCCTGGCCGATGGGATTGCACATGGGCTGACGGAATCCGGGCACTATTTTCTCTTCATCCGGCAGATTGACATCATCGGAACTCATGGCCCCGCACATGCAGCAAACGGAAACAACATCAAATTTCTCGTTGAACAGCAGGTTGGTAAGTTTTTCGGCTTCTTCGGAAAGCCCGACACAAAAGGCGATGCCAAGCTTTTTGTATCCGCGGTTTCGGGCATACTGAATCGTCTCTTCCACCCGTGTCAGCTTTCCGTACTCTTTCCATGTCCGTGCGACATCGCACGCCATGTCAGAATTGGTTTCATCCTGCAATTTTTTTTTGGCATCTGCCAGTAAATCAGGGTGTCTGTTTGACGGACAGAATGGCGGTGCCTGTGAAACATCTCCGTAAAAACATTTTTTCCTGGCGCAATAACTGCATAATGTCTGATCTGTTCTCACTATTTTCTCCCTTTTTTACTTGAGATTATCCTGTAATATCCAGGTCCGGGTCGCAAAACGGACGGCATCCAGTGCCTGGCAAATGAAGCAGGGAATACAGCCGAAGTATATATTCATCGCTACAGCACAATTACCTTTCCCGCACCGCCGGCGATATAATTTTCAGGATATCGGGCGGCAATTTCACTGATATACTGAGTGCAATGGGTGGGACAGATCCTTTTCAGATCATCAATAAGTTCGAAATCCTGAAATCCGTGCAAGCCGCCGACCAGCGTGGTGACCTTTCCAAACCCGGATGCGGCCCGAACTATTTCCCCGACCCCAGGATGGGAGCATCCTGCCACCACCGTTACTTCATCATTTTCCAAGCGGATGACAAGGGATTGTTCAATCTGTTTCAAATCACCGGTGGAATACAGATTTTCCGAAATCTCCTGCGGTTCACGGATTCTTATAATACCGGGTATATCTCCGTCACCTGCAAAGGATTCCGGGACATAGACACGGACCTGGTTTTTCTCCAGAATAGCAGGAAGTCCGCCAGTATGATCCCAATGATCATGTGAAATAAAAACAGCATCAATCTCAAATGGATCAATGCCGAGCTTTTTCATATTCCCTGCAAGAATATCGGTTTTAGCACCCGTATCGAAAAGTATTTTTTGATCATCTGATTCCACCAGACAGGAAAATCCCCAGTCAGGAATAAGATTTTGGTCCCAGGCGGTATTATCGTACAATATGGTGATTTTTAATTTTTGTTTCAATCCTTCTACCCCTTTCTACAGACTTTAGATTTTAAACTCCGAGGCTTCGATCAGGGTGAAAACAGCCGGACCGACGCTCAATGGACTTAAAAACCAGATCGAAATTCTCCGGACCGTTCCTGCCCTTCAGGCAGGATGTCAGTGCTTTATTTTTCAGGTCGAACATGTTTTTTCCGAACTTGCAGTTATCCAGTCCAGAAATCGTTTCAAAATGCCTGCCTTTTCAAGTGGCGATTGAGGCGACTTGTCATCTGATCCTGAAATTGTTTGATTATGTTTAGTTGAGGTCTTTTTTTTAATTTTTGTCCTTATTTTAATTTCTGCCATTGATTTCAATGAATTTATAAATAGCATATGCTCAAATAAATTACCACAGACGAAATAATTTCTTTCCCGCCCGAAGTTCACCCCTTATCTTATCCTTATGCCGGCGAGTGGCTGCAGCAGGCGAAAAGACATCCCTATAGGTGTAAAATAGTCAACACAATCATCGGGCTTTCTATGGTTTGTAAATGTTTTGGCATGTCAAATGAGTACAAAAATGATTTGCCACATGCAGTTCAACCGTTGGTAACAGATATCATGCATCAATTCAATGCTGGTGCAGATTGTGTGGAATCTATAGAGTTAAGAAAGTAGCGGATGAGCTGTATCAGGCCAAAGCGATGCTCAGCAATACCAATGATTAACCTCTATTAAGGAAAATTCAGCGGATGGGACCGTCTATGTGACCATACTTGAGGATTGATCAGGCGTTATCATGGAGATATGGGGTCGAAACAAAAAACTGACTTCTCGTGACTTGCTTGACTTTACCTGATTGAAAAAAGGAGTCACCAGCTTCCTGCTGGTGGCTCTTTTAATTGGCAATAGTTCATATCTGATCTGACAAATACCGGGGCGAATTCATCATCCCCCTAATATATAATCATCTGCAAAGAGATCTTCGACAAAACCTGAAATTCAAACCCGGCATCACCGATGTCGATCGGTTTTCCATTAATTTGTTCCGCAGCTGCAATTAAAGCGGCAACATTTTTCCCAAATACCTTCTTTAACGGGTCAGTGGCTCTTATTACAAATGCAGAAATTAAAAAGATGCCCCGGATATCTCCCGATAGGCGATCCAGGTGCCTGTCGGAACAACCGATTTCATAGCGCTCAAATAGTGAAGACTCAAAACCTGTTCCTGAATAGGGGCTTCTGCATGCGGGTCGGCCATATTCGAAAAATCAAAATCCGGATAACTGACCTGATAGGTCCGGTTTAAAAAAATGAATTTGAAATTTTGTATTATTTACTATTTGAAAGCCGGAAAACGTTGCAATGTCCTCAATTGATTCTTTTGCAAGTCCTTCTGCAGCTATTTTTTTGCGTTAAAGAAATCCTCTATGCGTGCCAATAAAATTGTCTCCCGTAAAACAAAAAAAGCCCCACTCCGATCTACAGAGTGGGGCTTGTGTCATCATTTTTCTGCTCAGCTATAAATTAAAAAACTAAAAAATTACAGCTCAAGCCATGAATCAGAATACAGGGTTCTGCCAAGAATAACGTCAACGGTCTTGACATAATCCGCCAGTTCTTTGGAAAGACTGCTGATATCCGGTGCATTGCCGTCCATGGTTGCAAGAACAACATCAACGATGTCCTGGCGATTGCCTTTGGCAATATCCGTCAGTTTTTCGTCTAACGGATCTGAAATAACCGAGAACATGCCGTATCTTTCCAGCATGACCATATAAGTTGAGTTCAGAATCGGACGCAGATGAACCGGGGGGCCATTGGAAATATTGGACAGACCGCAGGTGCTTTTTGCGCCAGGAGCGATATCCTGAATCATTTTCTGGAATTCCAGCAGGCTGACACACTGCTGCTGCTGAATGTTAACCGGTGTTACAATACCGTCAACCCAGATCCGATCATTCTCAATGCCGGCTTCGTTGGCTGCATAAAGCAGTTCAACACACAGTGCGGCTCTTTCATTCTCGTCTCTCGGCAATCCGTCCGGGCCCCACATCAATGCAATGAAATCCGCATTATATTCAGCTGCCAGGGGGATCATCTTTTCATATCTTTCGGTTCGGCACATAATTGAGTTGATCAGCGGTGCTTTTTCCGTCGGCTTGTAAACCTTGAGTCCGGCTTCAATCGCATCGATGTTTGAAGTGTCCAGCACCAGGGGGATATCATCCACAACTTCCTGAACCGTCTGAATAACCCAAGGCATTAATTCAATACCGTCCTTTTTGGCCGGTCCGAGATTGATGTCAATATAGTCCATTCCCTGTGCTTTTTGAAAAAGGGCTTCTTCCTGGATTGGTTTGGGATCACGCGCTTTGAACGCACCACCAATCTTTTTGGACATGACATTTAAACTTTCACCTAGCAATAACATTTGCTCTACCTCCATTTTTTGGCTTAACTAAAGGTTGATGCCAACAGCACAATGTCCAAATATCATGCTGCTGGCAAAATCAACAACTGATCAAACCGGTATTAATATTTATCTTGCCTTTAAAAATGCCGGCAGATGCGGCGCTTCTCTCGGACCAACCGTGATGGTCCAGTCCGGCAGCTCTTCTTCAATTTCACCTACGATGGAAGCGGCATATCCGGGAATAATCAATTCCTTATGTTTAACTTTGTCTGCAATACCGCATTTTTTAACAAACATGCCGACATCATCACCGGCAAATTTGCCAGCAGCCCAGGCGGTCAGTACGGACAGACCTTCAGTATCTTTAATCAGCAGCCAGGCCGGAACCTTGCTTCCTTCGATCTCACCGGAAACAATAAAGTAGGTCAGGGCAAAGTTGGTGGTAACCAGAACCGGTGAATTTTCATCCGGAGTTCCGATTTCATAGATACCTTCGGTAACTGTCATCGGGCGCTGCGGATCGGTAAAGATATTGAGTCTTTCAAGCAGCAGCGGAAACAATGATTCCGTAGTAAAATCTGAAAGTACGGTAATTGCACCATATTTTGCAATAAACATAGCAGCCAGCATGGTTTCCATATCAAGATTAGAAGCCATTTCACACGGGAATGCGATGGTCGGGAAACCTAAAGAACGGTTGCCGTCTTTTAATGCAGCCCGGCGGATGGATACCTGATCTTCAAAGGCCTGTTTAACTTCACGGGCTCCGGAATCAATCACCAATTTTTTAAGGCCCATCCCAATCAGTTTGTCGGTCAGGGGAATCAATGCTTCAACAGAATCTGCTTTAACTGCCAGAGGCAGATCATTTTCTTTTGCCAGCGCACCAAATGCGTCTACAGTGGCTTCGGTTGCCGCATAAATCAGCGGGTTTTTGAAAGCAGTCGCTTCAACAGCGGCTTTCATGGAATCAGCATTTTCCGAGATTAAAATCAGGTTAAATTCTGACTTTTCAGCAATGGTTTTGGCGGTTTTGGCAAATGCTTTTGCATCACCGGCATCTTCAACCGCAACCAGTTCCGGGCGAAGATTAAAACCCACACGTTCATACTGGAACGCATTCCAGATTGTCAGCTTGGCTTTCAGGTCTTTGTCCGAAATATCTGAACTGACCTTAACGGCTAATGCTGTGGGATTATAAAATGTTTTTTCATGTCTGTATAATACGGTTTCTGCGCCGACCGTAAATTTACGAACCCCTTTACCGATCTGAACCGGCAAAATCGGAGGAGCAGATGCTTCCGCAAGCTGTTCTCTCGCCTCATCCGATACGTAAGGGCAACTGTCAAGCTCAGCCTTACCGGATGCAAGGTTCATTGCAAATGCAAGACAGGTGGGAACCCCACATTCCTTGCAGTTGGTCTTCGGAAGGAGCTTGAAAATCTGAATACCAGTTAGTGCCATTTTTATCTCCTTATATACTTAATCAAAGATATACTTAATCTAAATTAATTACAAAAAGATCGCCTTGATTAATATTGACATCGCAGGATGATAATAAAAACATCCTGCGATGTCATTTAATTAATGACGAAAAATTCAATTACCCAACCAGCGGATCCATGGTCAGTGCCGGATGTCCTTTTTCCTGGAGGAACGGCAGAATTTCTTCTTCCGTAATACCAACAGTTTCATCGGCGATCATGTCATACAGACCCGGACAACCCATTTCAGCACCACGTTTGTCGATGCGGTCTTTGAGTTCTTCTTTCAACATCTTGGGCATCCATACCATGCGAAGGAGGCCACCGTCACCCGTAATAAACTTGCCCTGGGTAATGTTGTATTTGGAGTGGCCGACAAATCCGGGAGATTGTGCCCCGCCGCCCATAACACCGGCAAGCGTGGTAAATTTCATTCCGGACGGAGTTTCACCGGAATAATCACGACCAACTGTCATAACCCCGTTACAGGAAGGCAGCATGGCAGCAATACATTCACAGCAGCCACATGTTGTCATGGGATCAACAACCATTGAGTAGAAATTGTAATGGGGGACTGCGCCTCTGGATGCTTTATAAACGAATTCATTAACACCTTTCCACTGTCCCAGAACAGGATCAATACACTCGCCTTTTTCAATGGGCTGGTTCGGGCCGGTGGGATTGATTTCATAAGAAGCCTTGCAGTCCATCCAGTTGTATGCACCGCAGAGACCGGTTCGTTCAGGACTTACGGAGCAAACATGGTTGGGAGCAAAAGACTGGCAAAGTGTGCATGAGTAGAAAAGTTCCACATCCTCATCTGTCATCTTATCAACACGTTCGTCACGCGTTTTGTATTCAGCACGGGCGGTTTTGGTAATCTTGTCCACATCCGCTTTTTTCGTGTAAAGGGTTACCTGAACCTTGTCCACAATTTTCTGGAAATCCTGGTGGAATTTGGCATGAAGAACAACACCGATATCTTTTAAGGTAAACCCTTTTTCCATGGCAGACTTGCTGACACGAACCCAGGAAATATCACGCTGACCAATATGCATGATGCCCTGAATGTAGTTTACCAGATGATGGATCTGGCGTTCCATGATGGGTTCGAAATCAGACTGGAATTCACGACCGGCGATCTGAACAAAGATACCCAGCGGGAAGGTGTCGCCTTCTTTAAGATCGGTGACATCCGGGCCAATAACTTCTACCTTGCCGTCTTCAACTTCGTTCATTTCCGCCATTTTTACCAGCTCGGTGCACTGGGTTTTACCACCACCGCACTGAACATGAAGATCCGCGCCACGAACACGTTCACCTTCATAAGCCGGGCCAAATGACAACGGGATATCAATTTCAGAAACCGTAACCTTCAGACCGCGAACTTCAACAGATCTCTGTACAATCTCATCATGCGCCACATTGGCCACAACATGTTCGTAAGTACAGATACCGGTAGGCAGAATTTCCGGAATATCCGTATCTGCCAGGGTCGGGAAACCCCAGTTAACACAACCGGCTGCTGCAGTACCCCATTCAGTACCGATATCACCCAATGCATTAACAAACGCAAAAATTCTTTCTTTGTTATATTTAAGAATGGTTTTGTAATCACCCGGCTGAACACCGCCGAATGCCATGGCTGCACGGTTGGCAAAACCAAGGGCAAATACTGCTGAAGAAATATCCGGGCCAAACGGAACAATACGGGTGTTCCATCCAACCTGCACATCCTGTTCGAGCAACTGATCAATAACGGAGGTTCCGTTGTGATTGGCAGCACAGAAAATATACAGATTCCGTTTCTGGTAATCTTCAACGATCATTTTAGCGATTTCCGGCGTGGGCGCCGCTCCAACGATGGCAGCAAAACCAGGTGCAGACCCATCGACAAACTCCACACCGCGTTTTCTCAAGATAACGTCATCGGCCGGGCCAACCCATTTTTTACCGGCTTCCAGATCCGGATCTTCCTGGGCAATATAAAAATCAGGCGTTTCCAGAATACGGAGTGCTTCGATAATTTCATATGAAAAAATAGCGGCCATACCGGCATCCAGAAGGGGTCCCAGATACGGCAGATGATTTTTGCCTTTAACATGCGGCGGAAGCAATCCACGTGCAAACTCAAGGGGTTTTTTCAAATCTTCAAGGGTTTCCACTTTCATTCCGGTCAGAGAATAAATAACCGGCAGATAATAGGCTGTATTCGGGAAACCAATTTTCGTATCCGCATTATAACTTGCCAGCGCTTTAGTAAAAGCTCCTTCAGCAGTTGAAACGACTTTATAGCCACCCTGTATGGCTGCAAATGCTACTAATTTTGACATTGTTTCCTCCTTCGTTGAGGATTTAATTCATTATATATTCAAATGATTATTTACGAATTAAGCTTCAAGAGCCTGACGATCAGCCATATCCATGAGAACACGTTCACGGGCTTTATCAATGCCCAGTGCTTTACGTTTCGCATCAATATGTGCAATCATCTTGTGTGCATGCTTAATGGGGTCTGCTTCAAAATCCCACATACCACCGTAGAGTTTTTCCATTTCATTGAACAGGTAGTCCTCGAAAACCGGTGCGCCGGCAGTCGGGAAAGTATACCCGAATACAGTATATACACCAGATGTTACAAAGTACTGTCCAATACTGATGGCTTTTTCACTCATCCATTCCGGCGCACTTCCGGCGGCCGGGAGGTCACAGATGTCCTTGCCCAAACCACCGGCTTTTACTACTTCCGTTGCTGCCAGCAGGATTCGGCTGTTATCTACACAGGAACCCAGATGAAGGACCGGCGGGATACCGACTGTTTCACAAACTTCAGCAAGACCCGGACCGCAGTAAACAGCACCGGCTTCAGGTGTCAGCAGACCTTCCATGGCACAGGCAATTCCGTTGCAACCGGTAGTCAGAACAATCACGTCATTTTTGATCAGTTCTTTAACGATCGTAATATGCGATTCATTATGACGGGTTCTTGCATTGTTGCAGCCAACCACGCCGGCAATACCGCGGATACGGCCGTTGATAATATTGTCATTTAATGTGTAATACGTACCGCGGAAGGTGCCGCCGAGATGATACAGAATTGATTCAACGCCAAAACCAGCAACCTGAGTCGCTTTTTGCTGAGGAATCATTACTTCCGCACCGCGATTTTCAAAGTTGTCAATGGCCATCTTAACGATCCTGACCGCATCATCCATCGCATGATGTTCATCAAACTCAATGTGCAGTACATTGTTCTGCTCCATCCGGGCAATCGGGTGGGTGGTGATCAGTTTGGTATGGAAACATTTGGCAACATTAGCCAGATTCTGGAAGATACATTGAATGTCAACAACCATAGCATCGCATGCACCGGTAATAATAGCCAGTTCCTGCTGCAGGAAAGTTCCTGCGACGGGAACTCCATGGCGCTGAAGCATTTCATTGGCTGTACAGCAGATGCCGCCCAGCTGAATGCCCTTGGCGCCCTTGGATTTGGCATAATCCAGAATTTCCGGATCCTGGGAAGCGGCAATAATCATCTCTGAAAGAATCGGCTCATGGCCATGAACGATAATATTGACATGATCTTCTTTCATGATGCCCAGATTGGCCTCGGACTGCACCGGATAAGGGGTACCGAAAAGGATATCCTGCAAATCAGTGGCCAGCATGGAACCGCCCCAGCCGTCAGCCAAAGAAGCTCTGGCGCCCTGTTTCATAAGATTTTTATAGTCCTGATCAACGCCCATATGGGTACGGTGCATGATTTCAACGATTTCACGGTCGATATTTCTAGGCAACACGCCCGCTTTTTTCCATTTTTCATACAATGCTTCCGGCGCCCGTTTCAGATAAATAATTTCGCCTTCGGGTTTGCCCCATTCGCCATAAGCGACTTCTGCTGTTTCAAGAGCAATCTCATCGATATCGCGGTCGACGACTTCACCGTCAACCTCAACGGTTATTGCCACATTCAGCGCTTCTGCAACCGCTTTCAGCTTGATCGTATCTTTGATTTTATAATCATGATTTTCTTTGCGTGCCACAGAACGGAAAACTTCTGCTACACAGCGGCCATGATCGGAATGAGCAGCTGCGCCGCCGGCAACCATGCGGATAAAGTTTCTGGCTGCGATTGTGTTTGCGGTTGCACCGCAAAGGCCTTTACGGGTATCTTCGCCTTCAATTCCACCCTTTGGCAGCGGCAGGCGACAAGGACCCATGGAACAGTTTTTACAACAAGTACCCTGCATCCCTATGGCGCAAGGTTTCATATTCTCTGCACGATCCCACACTGTATCAATACCAAGTTCCTGAGCCCGGGCAATCAATTGCTGTGTTGCCACATCAATGGATGATGCTACCGGATCAGCCAGTTTCGGTGCCTTAGCCGGTTTTTTTGCTTTTTCTTCTGTCATTAGAGGTTCCTCCTCCTATTTTTTTTAACAGGCAATGTTGATTCGATCACTTGTTAAATCAACATTACCGGCAATTTTGTTTGTTATAATCAAACTCTTTTATGAATTCTATCCAGATCTTCCAGAATCTTTTGATTTTGATCTTTCTGAACCGCAGCGGCTGTCATGGCAATCGTCTGTTCTTTACCGGCAGCAGCATGCTTGGCCACCATTTCTTCACGCTCGGCAGCCCGCTTATCCCTTATCGCCTGTTCTTCTGCTTCCCGCTTGGCAACTGCATCCGCTTCTGCTTTGGCGGCGGCTTCAGCATCGGCTTTGGCTTTGGCTTCGGCGTCTGCTGCTGCTTTGGCTTCCGCATCGGCTTTGGCTTTGGCGGCGGCTTCAGCGTCTGCTGCTGCTTTGGCGTCGGCTGCTACCTTGGCTTCGGCAGCGGCTTTGGCGGCGGCGGCTGGATCAACTGCTGGTGCAGCTTCTGTTTTTTCTTCTTTTACTTCAGCTTTCGGAGCAGCTTTGGCAGCCGGTTTTGCTGCGGCTTTCGCAGGTGCGGCGGCTTTCTTCGGTGCCGCTGCTTTTTTCGGTGCGGCTTTCTTTACTTCTTCTTCGATGGTCAGATCCGGTTTCGGCGCCATCTTTGCGAAGTCAACATCCACATCATCAAGCTGTTTTACAACTGCTGCCACATCCTGAGCACTTCCGCCGTCTGAGATCAAATCAATAAATGATTTTGCCAGACGAATGGCTTCCGGATGACGCATGATCAGGATATTTGCTCCGGCCATCAGGTAAGATACCGCACCAACCGCTTCCATCATAATTGCGCGGCGTTCGGGATCTCCCAGTTCCGGTGCGTCTTCAACAGACTGTCCTGCTTCCTTGCATCGCCAGACTTCATTGGCCAGATTGTTGATCATAGGCTGTTGAAGTTTGTCATCACCCTGTGTCAGAGCGGCCATGCCCAAACGTTCCATAACGGAATATGAGTATTCCAGGCCATAGCCCAGACCGCCGGTGGTGGGATCTACAATAACGCGATCCAGCGGCATACCCAAATTTTCAAGCAGAATATTGACCTGTTTAGCAAGGTTTACATCAATGGGGGAAGAAGAAATAATGGTATGGCCGTAGCCCATAGCACTGGCACCGATACCTTTATGGTTTGATTCTTCCACCGGCCCGAAGGTCAGATTTTCACCTTCGCATGACTCAGAAATTGCTTTTAAAACTTCTTCATCTTTTTCCGGATTTGCCACGCCCCAGATAATGAGCGGCACGTCAATAGCTTTGAGCACTTTTTTAACGGTCTTTACCACGTCAGCCGGACTTGCGTCCTTGTCGTTGGGGTCGGTGCTTTTTAACTGCAGTACGATTGCTTCCGCACCAAAGTCATCCACACATTTTTTTGCCCAGACGGCCGGGTCTGAAAGTGCATCTGCAAACGGTTTTTTTGCAGCTTCCGGCCAGTCTGTCGGTTCCATGTCCCAAATCTCCATTGCGATTTTGGGTTTGTTGGGCATGTCCCCTTCAAACTGATAAAACGGATAGCTGTTAGCTCCACCAACAGTTAACGCTTTATCTCCCTTACCGATTGTAATCGGTTTTATGCTTCCTGCATAAGATTCTTTTACGATTTCGAAGCCCAATGTTACCTCCTCCTATAACCAAAAAATAGGGTTAACATCTTATCATCCTTGTGAATGCAGCAACTCCGGCTACATCCAGTACCTTAAACATAAACCAGCCCGTTACCGGGTAATTTTCATTCAAAAAAATAAATTTTACTCCTGATTAAACGCACTAAATCGTTATCATCAGAGAGTTTTAATCATTATATATAAAAAGGTTTTTATTAAATCTTAAAAAAATATCTTTGTCAATAACATGGTCATATTTTTTTCATGAATATTCATGATAAAAAAAATATCCAACCCGTTTTGGACACTGCATGACAAACATACATACATACTAAATCACAACCGATTCAATTAAACCTTATAATTTTAGTTTCCGCCTTTCCTCCAAACGGCTTTTCAATTTAGGAAACAGATTCAGGTCCGTATGGGGCAAAAACAATGCGGCAATATAATTATCCATATACGATGCGGTCTCTGAAAACTCAAAATTTGTCATCCGGGCCAGTGTTTCTCCCACATCCCGCCGGATCCGGTTTGTCAAGGAACTCATCCGGGCACCGAGCAAAGATCCGTTTCCGATAAACGTCACCTTCTCATGATCAATTTCCGGCAGCAGACCAATGACCATACATTTTTCCAGATCCACAAAACTTCCGAATCCCCCGGCCAGAATAATACGGTCCAGGGCATTTATATCCATGCCGACTTCCTTGAGCAGGGTCATGCAGCCGCTGTACATCGCACCCTTGGCCCGAATCAGATTGTCGATATCGATTTCCGTTAATACGATATCCCGGTCTATGCCGCTGACATCTTCCCAGGCCACTACATACTCATAAATTCCCTCCGATTCACGAATACGGGCGGTATTCAGATCCCGGTTAAATTTTCCATTATTGCTGATAACACCCATCTCAAACAAAGTCGCCACCATGGTAATCAGCCCGCTGCCGCAAATCCCCTTGGGCCGGACATTGCCGATGGTTATGTTCATGGGTTCCAGAGTTACCGGATCAAGGGAAAAATCTTCAATCGCCCCTTTGGCCGCCCGCATTCCCATCTTGATGCCACCGCCCTCAAAAGCCGGACCGGCTGAACAGGCAGCACAAACCAGCCAATCCTTATTGCCGATCACGATTTCCGCATTGGTGCCGATATCCATATACAGCGTCAACTCATCATCATGCCCCATACCGGAACCCATCACGCCCGCGACGATATCACCACCCACATAGCTGGACACCTGGGGATACACCAGTGCCGTAACATGCTCCGGCAGATTCAGGCCAAGCCTGTAAGCTTTCACCTGCGGATAGAGTATGGCCGCAGGAACATAGGGGGCCCTTCTGATATAACGCGGATTCACATTTAAAAAAAGCTGCGTCATGGTGGTATTGCCGGCAAGCGTAATCGTAGAAATTTCTTCCGGATCAACACCGGATTTTTTTGTTATCTTTTCAATAACCTTATTAATGGTCCCCACGACTTTTTCATTTAAGGTCTCAAGCCCGCCTTCTTTTTCCGCATACACGATGCGGCTTATCACATCTTCCCCATAGCTGATCTGCGCATTAAAATCGCCATACTGCGCCAATGCTTCTCCGCTAATCAGGTCAACCATCTGGCCATAAACCGTTGTAGTGCCGATGTCTATCGCAATGGCATAATTACGATCCGTAGTATCCCCGGCTTCGACATTGATGATATGGTTTTTACCCTCCTCACGCACCGGACGGGCAATGGTGACCGTAACCTTAAAATCCTTCTCCCGCAATACATCCGGAAGTTTCCGAATCACGGACATATCAAATTCAAGGCGGTGTTCATTGTGCTTGTTTCGCAGCTCATTGACTATCCGGGTGACATCCGCCACATTGTCTTGTGCAGAAGGTTCCGGAAGTTCCAGGTATTTCTGCTCCACCGGAGGAATAAAAAGCCCCTGTTCTTTTAAATCTTCCAGATTGCGCTCTTTAATTCGAGCGGTTTTCCGGGTAGTTGCTATTTTATTTAACGCACTCGTATCAATCTCGGACTCAACCGGTATCCGGACGGTGAGATCACTGATTATTGTTGACAGGCAGGCCAGACGGTACCCCTTGTCAATATCGTCCTGGCTCAATTTTTCCGAAATCCCCCCGCCGACATCGCCTTTTTCAATCATTACGCGGCATTTGCCGCAGACGCCTTCCCCACCGCAGGACGCATTGATATGTACCCCGGCATCCATTGCCGCCCGAATCAGCGACGCCCCTTCTTTTACAGATACTTCCTTAAAATGAGGTAAAAAGTTTACCTTATATTCAGTCATTCTATTACTCCGTTACCCACTGACTGCGGCAACAAATTTTTAATTATATTTCAGACAGATAAACATCATCCAAGCATTTTCTAAGCACGCATCAACAAACCATTTTCATTCAATTAAAATTGATATTCTGCACAGCAAAAACTTTGACCATCAATCCCCGCATTTGTCAAGATCTTAGGCATGACTCGATTGAATAAAAACAAACCCAAGCAAAATTAATTATAAGCATATGCTATAAAAATCAAGGACCAAAACAAAAAAAATTTTCCGGGGAAAAGTATAACGCTAAAAGTTTAAGCGGGTGGAATAAGGATAAGTAAAAAATCTGCCCAAGAGGACCCGGCCCGGCTTTGGGTTGCCCTTGAAAAAGGCTATATCCATCAATAATCGGTGGCACAGAAAATTCAGGAAATTTTTTCTTTTTGAAGTTCCACATACTGTTTTTTGGCCCAGCGCAGGAAAAAATACATCGCGACCAAAAGCAGAACCGTCACGCCGAACATCGCTGCATTCAAGTCTGCGGCAGACTTTCCAAGCAGCACAAACGGAATACACATGATCCCCTGCATGGCCCAGTTCAGCCAGAAACAATAACGGAATTTAACACCGGCCAAAGGTAATAAATAGAGCTTCACCGAGTAAGGAAAAACAGGGAATGTCAATGTAAAAAAGCTGAAAAGAAACGCCTTATCCTCCGGCACTTCCGGAATCTGATAATTTTTCCGTTTGACCAGGTAACTTTCAATTGGATTTCTAACGCAAGTCGCCAGTAAGTAGGCGATCAAAATATGAACTGGTATAATCGCCTCCAGCAGAAAAAGCCCGCTTAACGTTCCATACTTCATCCCCAGAAGAAGCAAAAAAAATGTCAGCGGCACCCCCACCAGCGGCAAAAACACCATCATCGGAATAAACAATTTTTCCGGCGTATTCTCATTGATCAAGGCGGTGACCTGGTGAAACAGATCAAATTTGATCAAAAGATATGCAGCTGAGACAACCACCAGCAGAGCCGCCAGTGCAATGGCTATTTTGTAACCGCCTTTCAAAACAATCTCATTCGAGTCCATTAAATGATTAATTTCACTTATTATTCTTATCAAAAAGAACTATTACCCAAATTGAACGCCTCAAATTTCTATCATGCTTTCATTTAAAAGAAAACCGATTTCAACGATTTTTTATTAACTGATAATCGCAACAGAATGCTTTCATTTTTCATCTATTTTACGACTCTATCCCTGGTTTATAACTCAACGTTCGGGAACCGTTTCACCCAATTTTTCCAAATCTTTCTTATAGTTTATGACCTTGGCTGACCATTTGGCGGCTTTGCGGGCAGCCTTGACCGCTGCGTCCTTGGCAGACAGGGCATCCACGTTTAATCGCCTTACAGTCTCCTCCTCCGCATTGGAGAGAGCCGCTGCCTGCAGTTTAATTAATTTTTCTTCTGCCAGCTGCGATGCGTCTTCGGCTTCCTGCTCCGCGTTTTCAGCCTTTTTCAGGGCACCATAAAACGCATCTTTTGCCGCTGCCAGTTCGGCAGCCCCGCCCTCATCGGGCTCGGCATCCAGATCAATATCCATGGCCGCAAGAACCGAGACTGCAGTTTCCAGCTGGGAAAACAACAGGTCCAGAGGATTGCCGAAAGGATCCAGCGGCGTATAATTTTTCAGCCGGAAAGGGAAAAACACCAGCGCCGCATCGGCTGAATATGCAACCACCGTTTTAATGTCCCGTGTCGGCACAATCTCCGGTACCGCATTAATGCGGAAATCAGATAATGTTTTTTCCAGATCCGCCACTGTTTTTTCAGATGATTTTTCATATACCATATCAAGCACCCGGATACGGGCATCCTGCCATTTCGAATTCCGCGTCAGAATATACGCAAAAAGAAGCATTAAACGACTTGATGCGTCTCCTGCCCACCACACATCAATTCGCTTCCGTCCTGCCGGCAGTTCCGCCAGATCTCCCCATTGCCTTGCCTTGATATTTAAGAGAACGATATTACATTCCTGGCGAAATGCAATGCGCATATAACGGCCCAGCTCTCTGGCATTTTCATCCGATTCAAAACGCGGTAATGGCTCAATCCAGTTGGCGAGTATGGTGTTGGGACAAACCGGACCGATGCCGTGAGATTGAATCAAGGCATGAATGCCGGTTTCCAGGTCAGGGGTGGATATCACCAGCGGGAACATTACCACTTTTTCTTCTTTGATATTTTTTCTAAGCTCGGCCAACGCGGCTTTTCGATATTTAACCATGGCTGCGCCCTTTCCTTCAATAACCTGAATAGCCGAGCTGATGCCGCTGCTGCCCTGGAGCCATGAAGCGAAGTGAATGATAAGCCGGCGATGCGTGATATCGCTGGTAAACACCATTAACTGGGGACGCCAGTTTCTGGGATGCTCGTTTTCTTCAGCCGCCGCAAACAGGTGCTGCCGAACCATTTTTAAATGATAGGAACGCCGGCTGTCCGACCATCGGGAAGGACCGGCAGTCCTTTTCAGATATTGATAGATTGCCGTCAAAAAAGCGATGGCAAGCACTCCGGCGGTCACATTTATCGCAAGCATCGCCACCAGACAGGCTGCCCCGCCGACCAGACTGACTCGATAATCATAAAACTTAAACCGTGGACGAAATGATGGACTTCCCGACCTGGCCTCGAAAAACGTTGCGTAATTGAGCAGACCATAGGAAACCAGGAAAAACATGGATACAATCGGTGCAATAAGGTTCAACTTACCAATCGCAATCGTGCACAATGCAATCGATGCCGAAAACAGAACTCCGCGACGCGGATTGCCGGATGCGCCAACCCCTTTTGCAAAAGGATTCAACACCGGGAATATGCGATCACCGGACAAAGACTGGAGTATACGCGGTGCTCCCAGAAACGACGCCATGGCCGATGAAAGGGTTGCGGCAATCACCCCGGCGACAATTAAAAAATCAACAGCAGCTACTTGCTGCATGGCATTATAATCGCCAATCAATGTTTCTTTCGGCAACGCCCCCGCCATGATGATGCATGCAAAAAAATAAATCAGCAAGGAGAGCCCCACGGCCATAAACGTCCCGATTGGCAGACTTTTTCCCGGATCTTTTAAATCGCCGGACATGCTGACCCCTTGTGTAAAACCGGTCACGGCAGGGAAAAAAATGGCAAACAGCACCCAAAAACCCGGAGCCCCGGGATTGGCCGTCCAGTTTTCAGCCATCAGCGCTGAATCCCATGTGATCACCCCGCCGATAAAAAACGAAACCAGCGCCGCAACTAAAACCGCCATCACCACATACTGTAAACGGGTCGCCCAGTCTGCGCCGAGCCATGCGAATATAAAAAGAAACGCCACCGCTGCCGCCGCAATGACCTGGGGAAAATATCCTGCCTGTATCTGGAAAATACCGCTGACAACCTCCCCGAAACCGATACAGTAAAACGCAATGGAGACCGACTGGGCAAGAAATAACACCAGACCGATGGCCCCGCCGAATTCCAGACCCAGCGTACGGGAAATCAGAAAATAATCCCCCCCGCCCTTGACGGTTAAACTGGTGGCAATAGCAGACAGCGAAACGGTGGTTAACACAGAAATGCCATTGGCCAGCGCAAGAATGATTAAAGTTCGCCAGAGCCCCGACTGGCCGACGACGTATCCCAGCCGAAGAAACAGAATAATACCTAGTATTGTCAGAACACTTGGTGTAAATACACCGCCAAATGTTCCGAGCGTCCCTTTGGCCTGAGGCTTGTTCGAATCATTGTTTTTTGATGAGTTCATATCCTCTTCCACTATTGGATCTGCTCCTTTTTTTCCACAATGATCTCGGGATGCCGGTGATATCCGATCCTGACACAAGAAACAGTGATTGCGGTAAAATCTTTCGGCTTCAGATCTTTATTCGCAATATAGATCTTAATTTTACGATCATCGCCATAGTGAAACCACCCGTTTTCATAAATTCCTTTGATCTGTTCAATGACTTCATTTCGCAAATCCGGATCTTCAAAATCAGGGGCCGGCCCGGTGATAAAATATGCTTTTATTTCCGTTGTCCGGCCAAGTGTTTTTACATCTTTAATGCCGGTAATTTCGGGATTTCCATAATACCGATTTAACTGCGTGACCGTCAAATCATACGTCATTTGATACTGCAGTTCTTTAGCCACCTTGTAAACATAGATTGCCCGACCGTTTTTCTGTTTGATCACCGCATGATCGCCTTCCTTATAAATCACGACGCCGTCATGGATACGGACATTGGCCGGCCCTTTTTTCAGGCTGTATAAATCTGCTATGCTCAGCGACTCAGGTTCTGAAAAAACCGGTTCATCTTGTGATGTGAAACAAAAGGGGTGGGTTGAAAATTCCGCAAAAATCGGCAGATGATCTGAAAAACCTTTGCCGAGATGACGGCCTTTTCCTCTTGCTGCCCGCTGCCATCGAAACACTTTGTTTTTGTCAAACAGATAATCCGGATCAAACTTATCAAATGAATTATCCACGTATGAAATCCCCTTTGTATCATATAAACCTTTGGATACGATGATACTGTCCGGACTGTTCTTTTGACCGAAAAAGTTCACGGACCAGCGCCTGTTTTCCGGGATTTCAAGCCAAAGATTAAAAACATATTGACAGTCTTTCTGGTTTGTTAAAAGTGACTCTGTCACAATCTGCGTGTCTTTTAAAGTCTTTATAATATGATTAATACCGGTGACGCCCCGGGTATCGTTTAGGCGGGAAACGCCTTTAAATGTTTCATATTCATTATAATCCGAATTAAAGTCACCGATTAAGATAAAATCAACTCCGCACCCCAGTTTTAAAATATCCGCAGCAAGGGCACCGGCATATGTCATTCTTTTGCTTTCCGGAGCGGATTTGGATTTCCAGTGATTGACATACAAAATCAGCGGATGCCCGTTAATGTCAAAAACGACTTTCAGAATACTGCGTTCATTATTCTGCCCCACTAAAATTTCTTTTGTTTCAACAATGGGAAATCCGGACAGGACCGCGCATTTTACAGAGGTTTTACGCCCTTCGGCAATCGCTGAGTATGGATATTCAGCCCCCACCTGGTAAAGCCGTTTTTGCAATAATGCCAGGGACTTCCTTGATTCAACTTCCTGCAATGCAATAATTTCAGCATCCAGGTCTTTTAATACCGATGCAATATTTCCCAGTTTAATATCCAGCCGGGTGCTGTCCCAGCCAAACGTTCCGCCGGGACGATATTCCGGATAATCCGTTACATCAGAATGCAGATCAAACAAGTTTTCAACATTATAGCTGACTATTTTAAATGAAGCCGTGTGCCCCGGACCGGCACAGCAGCCGTAAATAAGCAAAAGTATCAGAAAATTAATAACGATTTGAAAAATAAAGTGTTTCATAATTTCAGAGAATCGTCCTCAGGCAAATTAAATCGGTAAAAGCTCGTAATTTGTACTAATTATCATAGAATACGTTAAGTTGAAACATACTTTTACTTATTTAGACAATCTCGAAATAGAGGGCATTAACAGTCGATCACATAGATTTTTTATCGGAATATCATGACATTATGGCAAAATTATATTGACATACAACCGATTTCCCATTTATTAAAATAGTTATAAAAAGAGTTGAGCATTTTTATTGAATTCCGGCATCCCATTTGAGACATACAAAGTTCAAAATAATCGGTGAATGATATGGATAAAGTTCTCATCGTTGACAGTGACAAAAAAAACCTGGACAGAATTGAAAAAGGGTTCAAAGAACTGCATCATTTTGAGCTGTTAACCGCACAGAGCGGAAAATCCGCCATCAGCATACTGAAAAAAACAAAAATAACAGTTCTCATTTCAGATATCAAACTATCGGATGTTGATGGTGTTCAACTACTGGCATACATGACACGTAATCACCCGTCTACACCTTGCGTGGTCATGCTGGAACCGGGAAAACCAAGACCCTGGTTTACGGACCGGACCGGGCATGAAGATGTTTTGTATTACCTTGAAAAACCCTTTGAATTCGGGGCACTGGCCTCCATCATCTTTGTCGGACTGAACTTAAAGGATGAAGGCCTGACGATGAAAGGCATGACGTTAAAAAATTTCCTGCCGCTGATTGTATTAAGCAGAAAAACATGCCGGATGGAAGTTGACAGCGGAAGCCGGAAAAAAGGATATTTGTACTTTGACACCGGCGTTCTTTTAGACGCGCATTACAACAATACCACAGGAGATCAAGCCGCCAAGGACATGGCCAAATGGGAAAGTGTGAGCATTTCATTTTCCAAACTGCCAACAGATAAAAAAGAGCAGAAAATTAAAACCAAACTGCTTGAAATTGCCGGCGCCATCTGGAAAGAAAAATCGAAACCCAAACCGGCACCCGCAAGCCGCCCCCCCCTCAAGGCTGCGGCACCTGCTGCAATAACCGGCCAATCAAAGCTGCAGGCTTCATTATCACGCCATGTCAGTATATTAAGAACCATCAAAGGTTATATCGGATTGGCCATATTAAGCCCGGACGGAAATATCCTGGCGTTTGACGTTGTGGACGGATCAGTAGACTTTAAAGGATTCTCGAAAGAATTCAACAACATGTTCGCCCAATGTAGCAAAACAGTCAGCCAGAAAGGTCTGGATCGGTGTACAGGACTGACGGTGCACACCAAAAAAGCGGTCATCATCATGATGACATCCGATGTTTACAGAGAAGGAAACTTCAGGTTTGTCGGCATTATGTCGCCGGAAGGCAACGGTTTTTTCATGCAGAGCCAGCTTTTAAGAGTGATTCCGCAGATCCTGGCCCCTGCATAATACTGTCCCCAAACTTACAAAAATGTATTTTATCAGCGCAGTTTTGAGCGTCAAATTTAAAGTTATCACATAGAAAAATCACCATTTTTTTTGTTCTCTGCCCTATCGGCCTTCCTATTAACTCCTCCAACCTGTTTATTTTATATAAGATTGATTCACAACAAGATATGTAACTGATATTTAAGATAAAATATTTTTTGAATTATTTCCTTGACGATGAAAACCATAATCTGTTATCAAACCGCATTCATCCTATTTAATAAAGGCAATACGATGAATAATAAAAAAATTTTTGATTACAAAAAAAACCGGCCCTGGGCTGAAAATATGCAGATCATCATGCAGCTGGGGCTTACCATGGTCGGATGTGTGGGTTTTTGTTTTTATGTCGGGTTTCAAATAGATAAGTGGCTTGGAATTAAAGGTTTATTTGTAACCGTCTTTACCATCCTCGGCGTTGTCGGCGGAGCAGTGGTTGTATACAAACAAATAATGGAAATTTTCGAAGACGAAAACAGTCAAAATGGAACAAATTAGACAAACCCAAAAAAAATATTGTTCTTTAGCAATCACACTTGCAATATTTGCCGGTGTTTCATTTTTTCTGTTCGGCTTAAAACCCATTGGAAAAGGGCTGATCCTCGGAACCATTTTCAGCATCCTTAATTTCATTTTAATGGGCGAAAGCCTGCCGATGAAAATCGGACAACCCAAAAAGAAAACATTTGCGATATCTTTTGGCTCCATCTTTTTTCGATACGGATTGATGGCGATTCCGGTTATCGCCGCCATCAAGCTGGAACAGTTTAATATTGCGTCAACGGTCTTCGGACTGTTTATGATTCAATTTGTCATTCTGACGGATGAAATTATCCGCCTGATTTATAACTCAACTCAAAAGAAAACTGCATAGATTATTAATTATGGAAGAGTTAGGCAGAATACATCAACTGATCATACCGTTTTTTGGACACAACCTGACGTTCAACCTTGAAGTGATCATCATGACATGGATTGTCATGAGTATCCTTCTGGTATTCGGATTTCTGGCATCCACAAAAAAACGGATCATCCCCGGCCCGTTTCAGGTCATGGGGGAACTTTTTGTTTCACAACTTTATGCATTGACCGAAGATGCGCTGGACAAGGAACTGGGGAAAAAATATGCGCCGCTGATTTGTGCGCTGTTCATGTTCCTTCTGCTGTCAAACTGG
This sequence comes from Desulfococcaceae bacterium, assembly GCA_030145385.1. Lineage (GTDB taxonomy): Bacteria > Desulfobacterota > Desulfobacteria > Desulfobacterales > Desulfosalsimonadaceae > SURF-3. Next base: position 20,965 of record JAQYVU010000023.1, on the reverse strand, counting down.
ATCGGTATTATTCCGCACATGCACGAACCGACCAAAGATCTGAACACCCCCTTAAGCCTCGGCCTTTTGGGTTTTTTCATCTCCCATTACGTGGGCATCAAGACCAAGGGATTTAAAGCCTATATCAAAACATACTTTGACCCGTTCTTCTTTATGATGCCATTAAACGTAATCGGCGAACTGGCAAAGGTGGTGTCAATTTCCTTCCGTCTGTTCGGCAACATCATGGGCGGTTCAATTATTATCCTGGTGGTTTCCTATCTGGTCTACAGCGTGCTTATACCTCCGTTTCTGTATGCTTTTTTCGGTATATTCGTCGGCGCCATCCAGGCATTTGTTTTTACGATGTTAACCTTGGTATATATTTCAGTGCAGGTAAAATAAAATGACAGGTATTGAATGGATTCAAGCTGCATCTGTCCTTGGAGCAGGCCTTTCAGTGGGGTTTGCCGCCATCGGTGCAGCTATCGGAGAAGGATACACTGCCGGGAAAGCGAATGAGACGCTCTCATTTCGGCCCAACCTGGTAGGTGAAATACTTAAAACCATGCTCGTCGGTCAGGCAGTTGCGGAAACAGCCGGTATATTCGGCCTTGTCATTGCCATGCTGCTTCTGTTCAGCCCGATGGAAGGCAAGTCGGTTCTTACCGCATGGGCCTATATGGGTGCCGGTTTATCCATGGGGCTTTCGGCCATTGGCTGCGGAATCGGCGCCGGACTTCCTGCTGGAAATGCCTGCGAGGGAATCGGTCGCCAGCCGAAAGTATCCGGACAGCTGAATACGCTCATGCTGATCGGTGCCGGTGTTGCCCAGTCCACAGCAATTTACGGATTTTTGATTTCCCTTTTGCTGCTCTACAAGCAACTCCCCATGGAAATGGCTATCGTGCCAGCCTTTAGCATGCTGGGCGCAGGTCTGTGCATGGGATTCGGCGGAATCGGACCCGGCATCGGTGAAGGTGCTGCCGCAGGCAATGCCGTGTCAGCGGTTGCCCGAAATCCTTTAACACTTGGGCTGATGACCCGCAGCATGCTGGTGGGACAGGCGGTTTCCGAATCCACCGGAATTTATGCGCTGGTGGTCGCGCTTTTATTATTGTTAAACATTTAAAATAAAAATATAAACTCAGTTAATTACTATAAAACATAAGGAGAAAAATTATGGAAATCTTAGGTGCTGATATTGTTAGAGCATTTGCTTTGTTAGGTGCAGGTTTGGCAATGGGACTTGGTGCGATTGGACCCGGAATTGGTGAAGGATTTGCCGCCGGAAAAGCTTGTGAAGCCATCGGACGCAGCCCGCAGGAAGCTGGCCTTCTGACTCGAACCATGCTCGTCGGACAGGCGGTTTCCGAATCAACCGGTATTTATTCTCTGGTTGTCGCATTGCTGCTGTTATTTGTTGTATAGTTAATAAAGATTTTATCACAACGAAAGGCCGAAGATGGAAGTAGTCAGCACGATAGGGCTTATCACGATTAATGAAACCGTTATCATTGAATTGATTTCGTTTTTGATTTTTCTGTTTTTAATCAACCGGATCATGTTCCGTCCGTTGCAAAATGTTATGGGTGAACGAGAAGCCCATATTGAAGAGATTACCAGCGGCATTGAAAAATCAAAAAACCAGCTCAGTCAAATGAATGAACAGGTACGGGCCCAGGAATTGACAGCAATAAAAGAGGCCAACCAGCATAAAAAAAACCTGGAAGAAGACGGGACTATTCAAGCCAACTCCGTTTTAGATGAGTCCCGGAAAGAGATTCAGGCCATAAAACTGGAAAGCCAGCAATATATCAACAGCCAGATTACAAAAGCCAGAGCTGAAATTAAAAATGAATCTCAAAAGCTGGCTTTACTAATCATGGAAAAAGTGCTGGACCGGAGGCTGGCCCAATGAATAATCATAGACAATATAAAAAATTGCTGAAGCGTTTGTGCGGCTCAACTGCGACCGCTATGCTCGGCATTCTACTGCTGAGCACGACAGCTGCTGCTGCTGATCCGGGATGGCGCCCCATATATGATCAAATTATGCTTTGGATCAACTTCTTTATTTTTGTCTTTTTGGCCGTTAAATTCGGCAAAAAGCCGCTTTTGAACTTTCTGCAGGGTCAGAAAGACGAGGTAGCCGACCAGATTCACCGGCTTCAGAAACAAAAGAATGCCCTGGAAGCAAAGATTAAAAAGACCCAGACAATGGTTGAGGACAGCAGTGCCCGTTTTGAGCAAATAAAATCCAGGATTATGGAAGACGGCGAACGCTCAAAACAAAAGATCATTGAGGAAGCCAAAGTGCAGAGCAAAAATATTATTGAAGTTGAAAAATTAAAAGCCACGACTCAGATTGCACAGGCAAAAGACCAGTTTATGTCTGAACTGGTGGACGAAGCCAGTTCACTGGCCTTAAATCGACTTCCAGCTGAAATAAATGATTCAGACCATAATAAATTATTGGACGTTTTTCTTTCAAATATTTCCAAAGCGCCTAAACAATCAGCTTAACGGTTTTTTGCCTGTAATAACAGGCAAATATTTTTTCAAAAAGCGGGAATGGTTTTAAGAACCGATTCCCGCTTTTTTTTGGTTTCTTCCCGGTACCCGCGACCTTTAATCTACTTCAGATCCCGGCTTCTCATCTTGCCTTGAGCAGGCAATTATGATGGCGTCGTAAAAAGTCCCATCTACTGCGTTGTAGCGATTTTTCAGACACTCAAGATACTACATGTATGATTTCGAGCCTGAAAAACCACTACGCCTTGTATATGAAACTTTTAACTTAGCCATCCTGCTACTTTTTACGGGGCCACCAATTATGCTGTTAAATTTAGATGGATAACAAAAATGCTGCTGTTCGACGACGCAGCCGCCCAAAGCACGCTGATTAACGGATCAGCTAATTATACCCGCTGCAATCCGGATGACTTTAATGCACAACCTTACGTCATTTCATCATTGACAAGACACTGTGTCAAATGCCGCCTCGTATAACTGACTATAGTGAGGCAGCATTTTCCTTGTATTTGTTTGTAAATCACGGCAAACTTAAAAATCACTCCGCCAATTTTAAATATGTGAAAGAGATGAACAAACAAAAAAAATGGAAGATTCTCTACTGCGACGCATTAATGAAAATGTGCCCGATCTCTGAATTTATCGAAACCCGTCCCCCCAAACACCAGATAAAAATACTCCGTTTTCTGGATCTGCTTGAAGAAATGGGTCCCACACTGACCCGACCGTATACAGACATTCTGTATGACGGAATCCATGAATTACGGATTACGCTATCCGGTGACCAGGTCCGGTTTCTATATTTTTTCTGTTTTAAAAATTACATTATCTTCTATCAGGCATTCTGGAAAAATACCGACCGGGTACCTGAAAAATACATCGACCAGACAATCCGTTACCGTAATGAATTTCTTTTAAGAACCGATCAAAAACAGCTGGAGACAATAACCGGTGCAGGTGTTTAGAAAGTATCTGGATAAAAAATTAAGCGACCCGGAATTTAATAAAAACTTTCATGACAGTTGCGCCATTTGCCCGATTACGGTTCGCATTGTCACCGCCATATCAGAATCACCGGTTTTATTGGATGAAATTGCATCAAAGTGCAATATCCCGATACAAACCGTTATGGATCTTGAATCGGCTGAAAAATGCTGTGTGTCGTCCGTCAAAATGCTGTGTGACTATTTCGGCATTTCCCGGCCTGCTGACTGTCTTCAAATGAAAAACAAATCATGATCGGCTTTCTGACCACCGGCATTATTCTCGGCCTGTCGGCCGGCATTGCCCCGGGCCCGCTTCTGGCACTGGTAATTTCAGAAACATTGCGCCATGATATAAAATCAGGAATCAAGGTTGCCCTGGCCCCGATGATTACGGATGCCCCGGTTATCATGCTGACACTCTTACTGTCCGCCAGTCTTTCTGAATTCAATGTGATTCTGGCAGGTATTTCATTTGCCGGCGGGTCATTCATTTTATATCTCGGCATCAACAGCATTCGCAGCAAAGGGGCTGATGTTGAAATAAAGCACACCCCATCAAAATCCCTTCGGAAAGGGATACTGGTCAACGCGCTGAGCCCCCACCCCTACTTGTTCTGGTTCACCGTCGGCGCCCCCATCATTACCAAAGCAATGCAACAACATGTTTCCTGTGTAGTCAGTTTCATTGCCGGTTTCTATGTGCTACTGGTGGGGTCAAAAATAACGCTTGCCCTTATTGCCGGAAAATCCCGGGCATTTTTAACCGGCAGGATCTATATCTTCATCATGAAGGCGCTGGGTTTCATTTTGTGTATTTTTGCCGGTATTCTTTTCAGAGACAGCCTGCGATACGCCGGCATATTGTAACCCTGGATTCCGTTTAAATTGATCTTATCCCAAGTATTTGATAAATAAAATACATTACAAGATTCAAGTAACCCCTTTGAAATAACATTTTAAAAACCCAAAACATAACAGGAGAATACTCATGGAAGCCATTTTGCAAAATATATGGGAAATTACTACCATATACGGAATTAAAGCCATCATCGCACTGCTGATTCTGTTTTTTGGTCGATTAATCGCCAAACTGATAACCAAGATCGTTAAGCAGTTAATGGAAACAAGCAAAATCGATACAACCATCGTCAAATTCGTCGGCAGCCTCACATACATTGCATTAATGGCTTTTATTATTATTGCCGCTCTCGGACAGCTCGGCATACAGACAGCCTCATTTATTGCTGTGCTCGCAGCCGCAGGCCTCGCCATTGGTCTGGCACTTCAGGGGTCCTTGTCAAACTTTGCCGCAGGCTTTTTGATGATCATTTTCCGTCCGTTTACTGTCGGTGATTTTATCGAAGGCGGCGGAGTGGCCGGAACGGTCGAGGAAATATCAATTTTTACAACCGTTCTAAGATCCCCGGACAATAAAACAGTCATTATTCCAAATGCAAAACTCAGCGAAGACAATATTGTCAACTGGACGACCAAAGGAACCCGCCGGGTGGATCTGGTGATGGGGATTGGTTATGAAGATGATATTGACAAGGCAAAACAGGTCATGGCGGATGTTATTGCCAAAGATGACCGAATACTAAAAAATCCAGCCCCCCAGATCGCTCTGGTGGAACTGGCGGACAGCAGCGTAAACTTTGTCGTGCGGCCGTGGGTAAAATCCGGAGATTACTGGGATGTGCACTTTGCACTGACGGAAAATTTCAAAAAGGCCTTTGATGCCAATAGCATCAGCATCCCCTATCCCCAGCGGGATGTGCATGTATACGAACATAAGGCTGAAGGCGGAAGGTAAAAGGTAGAAGGAAAGTAAAATACCTGGTTTCAGGTGTCAGGAATGCAACTGGACTGTTTGATTTAGCAACCTTAACCTTTTTCTTGTTCATTGTCTGTATGTGAAAATCTGATTGCAGGATTTCGAAACTGATACAATCAAAAAATCGCAGCCGAAGAATTCCACTCCGGCTGCGATTTTTTTTATAAAAACACAATCACCCGATGGCTGCAGAAAAAGCCTCAAGTCCAAGGCGCACAAAGACTGAGGAACAAGGCGTAGCCTGGCCTTCTACGTTGGACGACGAAGGATGCCGTGCAACCCAAAAGCTGAAAAAGAAAATTGAATTTTTTGCGCAGCTATCTTACAAAGCGATGCTTCGCTTCCCCGTCCACTTCTCAATCCTGCCCACGGTTTTCAGCAAGCCGGGCGGCGGGCTGAAACTGAATCCTATAATACGCCAGTTAATAAATTCCATGATCAGGCCGTTTTCTTTCAAGGGTTCCATGTACGCAAAATTCGTAGTTGACGGCCAGGCCTTCAGCTGCCCCCGGACCCATACCGGCAGTCCGGCTCTTGTTGCTTTATCCGCCCATGCATCCACATCCTTGACCAGAAACCCCAGATGCTGCACCACGATACGCCCGTCTGCATCCAGGCTCCGGGTGTAAAAATTCGATCCGGTGACAGGTTCCAGCAGCTCCAGTTCGACTCCTTTGTGATACGCCAGTCCCATTTTGCCGGAAATGCTTCTCCCCTCCCCCTTTTCCCGCCAGAACACCGGGGATCCCTTGGCAATAAAAAACGGACCGAATCCCTGATCCTCGAGTTTTTCAGCGGCTTTTTCCACATCCGGCACCACCAGCCCCAGCTGATGCACCTTGGCCAGTCCATGTTCTTTCATGAAATCCGCGGCCAGAGCGTTCACCGCTTGATTAAAATCATCGGCGTTTAATAAATCATCAAGATACAGCATTGCGTTACCCCTCATATCATTGATGTTTCGCAGGTCGGGATTCCATTCCCGACAACATCATGTGAATCTTCAGGTATTGGGTGCCGGGTAAGAAACCCGGCCTACCCTTCCTGCCTTAATTAACTTGATTTACAATCATAAGAGTTTCATAAAAAGCTTCAAATTCAAGACGCGCAAAGCCTGAGGAGCGAGGCGTACGAATGTACGTTGAGTGACGAGGGCACAAGCGCATCGCAGAAATTGAACTTTTCACGCAGCCATCAATCATAAATCCGAAAAGTTCTGATAAAATATCACCGTTGCCGGACTTGTGACCGTCGGGTCCGTCACTACATTAATGCAGGCCGGTTTCCCGGATTCAACGGCCCGCCGGATGGCCGGGAGAATATCTTCATCTTTGGTCACCAGTTCACCGTATCCGCCCAGGCCTTCCACCATCTTTTCATAATGCCGCATACCCAGTTCCGCACACGTGCACCGCTCTTTACCAATGCTCATTGACTGGGAATGCTTGATCATCCCCCATGCACAGTCATTATTAACCACACAGATAATGGGGATATCATGACGAACAGCGGTATCAAATTCCATGCTGTTGAAACCGAATGATCCGTCTCCGTTAAGGACAATCACGGGCTTGTCCGGGTGCGCCAGTTTACCGGCAATGGCAAAAGGGATTCCCGTACCCAGGCATCCTAAAAGCGCACCGGCAGGCACCAAAACCCCTGCCTGATGTGATGACGTAAAACCGGCAAGCCCGTAATAACTTGTGTCTCCGCCATCAGCCACATAGAACGCATCTTCCCCGAAAGCTTCCATAATCTGTGCCACCAGACGGTTGGGATGAATGGGGTCTGACGATGTTTTGCGCTGTTCCAGTTCCGTAGTCAGAAAGGCGGCATACGCGTTTTTCAGCTTTGTCACCCACTCGCCGTGATCCCGCTTTTCAACCATGGGGATAAGCTGATCGAGCACATACCCGCAGTCTCCCACAAGACCGACTTCCGAAGACCGGTTCCGGTCAATTTCATTCTCCTCGATATCGATCCGGACGACCTTTGCGTCCGGAAACAGCTTGGTAGCCTGCATCACCCAGTTGAAACGGACCCCGGCGGCTACGATTACATCCGCCTGAGGCGCGCCCGTCATAATGCCGGTAAAACCGCCGTCATTGATTGACAGCAGGTGACTGTCCGGCAAAGCACCCCGCCCGTTATTTAACAGTGCAAACGGGAATCCGGTCTTATCAATAAACGTTTTAAGAACATCAGCGCAGCCGCTCATCCGCACGCCGCTGCCGCCGATGAACAACGGTCTTTGGGCACTGTTGATGACCCTGGCAGCTTCTTTGAGTTCGACTTCATCCGGATGGGTGGACGACTTATGCAGCCTTCGAACCGGCATTTTCACTTCTTTCACGTCTGTGGCAGCAAACAGGATATCCGGTGGCAGCTCAAGAAAAACCGGGCCCGGCCGGCCCATGGTGGCCTGACGGAACGCAATGGAGAGGTACTCCGGAATCCGTTTGATGTCATAACAGGTGGCGCACCACTTGGTCACGGGTTTTACCATATCAATCTGATTCATTTCCTGTAACGCTCCGGTCAAATCGTCCCGCAGCGGATGCCGGCCGCAAAGCACGACCAATGGCATATTATCCAGAAACGCATTGGCAATGCCAGTCAGGGCATTGGTAAAACCCGGGCCGGCAGTTACCAGGCACACTCCGGGTTCATTTTTATAAATCGACCATGCATGAGCCATCATTGCCGCTGCCTGCTCATGACGGACATCAATGGTGCGGATATTGTATTCCGTTAAACCGTCTAGAATATTTTCAATGTGTCCGCCTGAAATGGTAAAGATCGTACTGACATGCTCCACTTCCTTTAAATATTTTGCGACCAGGTGACCGCCGAATATTTCAGCCATGCGTTCCTCCTTTGGGTTTATAAAACATTCATCTTCTTATCGTTTGCTTTTTCAGCAAAAAAGCCACTGCCCAAGATCTGCGATTGTCGAGGTTGCTGCAGATACAAGGAAAATGTTTTTCCGCTATAGTCGTCTATGCGGTTAAGCATTTGACGCAGTAGATGCGGTAAGATCGGCAATCGGTAAATTTAGAAATTACATTACCAGATTAATACCATCCTCAAACCACTGGGCATAGACACTCATCCCCAGAACTTTCAGTTTACCTTCGGCAGCGGCATTGAATGACGCGTCTTTTTTCTTGCTGGTCATGGCTGAAAATCCGGTTGCCGCGTCTTGCCAGACCAGCGCCACATCGTAATCTTTCTGGTCTCCGGGCATTGAAGACAGTTTACCCTTATCAAATATAAACATCCTGGCCCGTTCGCCGTCTTCGGTTTTTATCAGGATTTTTGCACTGATTTTGCTGATATATTTTTTGAACGCCTTGTTAGTCATAGAAGCAATTTTCAAAATATTATACAGTGCAAACAGAAGTACTGAAAATCTCATAGCCCCCTCCTTTAAAATTTTATTACCGTCTTAACTGCCCGATGTTTTTGCTTATTCAAATTCACCTCAATCATCTGTTCATAGTCTTCCAAGGCAAACTTATGGGTAACCAGGTCACTCGCCTGGATTTTTTTGTTTTTCATCAAATCCATTGCAATCTCAAAAACATGCTGTGTTTTACCGTTAAACTCGACGTGTCCGTAGGCATACACCCCCTTAATGGTCTGCAGCTTCAGCCACAGAGGAGTCAAATCCAGTTTTGCATCTCCGCCGATCCCCACCACACTCAGCGTTCCCATGGCAGCCATCAGCCGCATGCTCAGATTCAGGGTGGCACTGATCCCCACGGTGTCATATACCCGGTTAAACCCGCCCATGGGAATCTCCATGCCGAGCAGCGGTTTGTAAAATTTGGCACCGGTAATCCGGGAAGTCTGCGCAAAAACGTCTTTTGAAGGGATCACTTCAGCCGCGCCTGCTTTTCTTGCCAGACCAGCGGCAAAAGAAGATGGCTCGATAACTGAAACACTGCATTCGGGAACAAGGGCACGGATGGACTGGATGACCAGATTGCCGATCACACCGCCGCCGATCACCAGAACCTTTTCATCCGGTTCCGGCATATTGTCGAATATGGTCTGCAATGCCACGGCCACCGGTTCCGTCATGACTGCAGACTCAAGGCTCAGCCCCTCAGGGACCTTATAAAGCTGGGACTTGTGAGCTGAAAGATATGGGGCAAAACCGCCGTTAACACCGCTGTTAATGCCTAAAAACATTCCCGGCGGCAGACTCCCTTCAGCAAAATTTTCACAGTTGCTGGACCGGCCGGCGCGGCATGGCCCGCACAAAGGATCAATTCCCCGGGCCTCGCATGTGAGCCCCGGGTTAATCGCCACAATATCTCCTTTTTGAAATCCCGTCACATTGGCTCCGGTTTCAATGATTTCACCGACAATTTCATGACCGATCACACAGGGAAAAGAAGTAAACGGAGACGCACTGGGAGAATCATGCAGCATGATCAAATTCAGGTCACTGCCGCAGAAACCGCAGTACAGGTTTTTGATCTTGACCCAGTCCGGGGTGTGCAGTTTGGGTTTAGGAACATCGGCAAGCTGAATCGTTCTCACAGGGCCTTTATAAAACACCTGATTACCGAAAAACGTTCGCAGAGTCTTGGCTGCGGCAAATTTAGGAACATTGACATTAAACTGCAAAGCTTTCATAGGCCCTCCAAATTTTAATGAACATTTCTGCCGAAGAATACGCGGTTAACCAATTTATCGTCTTATAATATAAATTTGAGCCATTTTATTGTACCGGAGCCGGAAAAAGAGAATTTCGAAGAAAAGTTTATCATGATCACCGAAAATAATATATGAACAAAGGTTCACATTGTCAATAAAAATTATATGCTTAAAATTCGATATATTAAATAAATTATATGAATATATTTTCAACTTATTTATTATTGACATGCATTCACAGGATCATTATATTGGGTTCCAAAACCGGTTTAACCCGATTTTTTCATGAGTTGGAGCAGTTCAGGAACAAGACATTTCAGCCTGAAAACGTAACATGTTACTTCGTGGCTGAATAATGCAGTTCCTGCGTTGCTCCGGTTAAAAGGAGCCACCATGACGACATTAAGAACCCCCAAACAGCAACGCAGCGTCCAGACCAGAGACCGCATTATGAAGGCGGCATTTGCCTTATTCTCCCAAAAGGGGATTCACGGAACCAATTCCAAAGAGATTGTTGAAAAAGCCGGGGTTTCCATTGGCAGCTTTTATTCATATTTCAAAAATAAAAAAACCCTTCTTCTGGAAATACTCGAAGACTTTCTTGACCAGGTTTATCTGACCACATGGAAAGAAATGGAACACTTCACGATCAATGAACTGGGACGCAATGAAGTCAAATTCATTATAGAAAATGTTTTTAAAGCATATGATATTGCGCCGACCTTTCACAGCCAGACACATGCCCTGCGCTATTCCGACCCGGATATCAATCGGGTGTATGAGCGGGAACGAACCCGGGAAGTGACCCAGATCCGGTATTTGCTGGAAAACAATAAACACCGGATGCGGGTTTCAGACCAGGAGGCCGCAGCCATTGTGATTCACAATTCAGTGGAAAGCGTCGCCCATACCGCTAAATTCATCGGGCCCAGGATCGATGAACAGCGGCTGATAAATGAACTGGCGGACATGATTTATAATTTACTGCTGCATGGCAACCAGGAAGAATAAGCAGCAAATTACGAATGATGAAATCTTCTCACTCCGCCGGTTTATCGTTTTTTCACCGGGAGGATTAGCAAAACATAATCCGCCCAAAAACTAATTTTTTAAAATGATTGTCCCCGGTTTTTAATCTGACGCAATGAGCAACCCGCAAAATTTAAGATTGGCCCACATATCCATCAATGCGACACACTCCTTAAAAACAAATTTTTAGCTGTGAAAATATGGCTTTAAGCCATCATAACGCCACTTCTTAGTATCTGTTTGATTGATTTGAAATCAGCTGATTTGGCCTGACAAGGATTTCAGGTATGATATATTTTGAGATTGCAGACGGATTAAAGCATCAGCCCACATAAAAAAAACTGATATATCTTCAGGGTATCAGAAATTTTTCTGAATTTTTCCGACCACAAGATATTGATTTCCCATTTGGGATCAGTTGGCAAGGCTTGCTATTTCATGCTGCAATGGAGGGATGGGGTTTTATGGCGAGCACTTCTGTATTTAAGCAATGAAGTTATCAAATATGAACGATTGAAATAGGAGTTGACTGAAAAGAAAATCAATGTTAATTGATAACTATTATTACTTAGAACAAGGAGGCTTCAGTTGGCAGACCATAAAAAAAGATTTGAAATCATCATTCAAAAATTAAGGGATAAGGGTCATAAGATAACACCTCAGCGACTGGCTATCGTTAAAATCCTTGCCAAAAGTGTCGGCCATCCCAGTGTTGAAGATATCTATGATGAAATCAAAAAAGATTTTCCGACAATGAGTCTTGCCACTGTATACAGAAATATTGTATTGATTAAATCATTGGGTGAAGTTCTAGAGTTAGGGTTCCCGGATGGGAGTAACCGATATGACGGAAACAAGCCTATTCCCCATCCACACGTCATCTGTATCAAGTGTAAAAGAATTGTCGATCCTGATCTGGATAGCCTGGATGAAATGAAAAAAGAGGTCGCATTAGAGACCAATTTTAAAATTTTGAATCACAGGTTGGACTTTTTCGGTATATGCAGCGATTGTATGGCAGAAAAAGTTTAGTATATTTTTTTGCCATTAATTGATAGTCATTATCAAATAATATCTGATCTCTAAGCTAAACAAATGAGGAGGGCAACATGACGAATGAAGAAAGTAAATGCCCGGTAACGGGCAGGACAAGCAAACCCATTTCCGGCGGTGGCACGTCGAACCGCGACTGGTGGCCGAATCAGTTGAACCTCAAGATTCTTCATCAGCACTCATCCATGAGCAATCCGATGGGCGAGGCGTTCAACTATGCTGAAGAATTTAAGAAACTCGACCTGGAGGCCTTGAAGAAAGACCTCTATGCGCTGATGACCGACTCTCAGGAGTGGTGGCCGGCAGATTACGGTCACTACGGTGGGCTCTTTATCCGCATGGCCTGGCACAGTGCAGGTACATACCGCATGAACGATGGCCGTGGCGGAGCAGGCTCCGGCAATCAACGATTGGCACCTCTTAACAGTTGGCCGGACAACGTGAATCTCGACAAGGCACGCCGTTTGCTCTGGCCGATCAAGCAGAAATACGGCAACAAGATCTCCTGGGCCGACCTGATGATTCTCGCTGGTAACTGTGCGCTTGAGTCGATGGGATTTAAGACCTTTGGCTTCGGCGGCGGGCGTGAGGACATCTGGGAACCTGAAGAAGACATTTATTGGGGGAGCGAAAGCGAGTGGCTTGACGACAATCGCTACTCTGGAGAGCGGGACCTTGAGAATCCGCTTGCTGCCGTTCAGATGGGCCTGATCTACGTGAACCCGGAAGGGCCGAACGGTGAACCGGATGCGGTCGCCTCTGGCCAAGACGTTCGAGACACCTTCGCCCGCATGGCCATGAACGACGAAGAGACCGTCGCTCTGGTCGCTGGCGGCCACACTTTCGGCAAATGTCATGGCGCAGGCGACGCAGCGCATGTTGGTCCCGAACCTGAGGCTGCTGGCATTGAGGAACAGGGGCTCGGCTGGAAGAGCAGTTTCGGCAGCGGCAAGGGAGATGATACGATCAGCAGCGGCATCGAAGGCGCGTGGACGGCGAACCCGATTAAGTGGGACATGGGCTATTTTGATTTGCTTTTCGGCTATGATTGGAATCTGGTAAAAAGTCCTGCCGGAGCCAATCAGTGGGTTCCGGTCAGTCCGGATGAAAATGATCTCGCGCCTGCCGCTCACGATCCGGCAAAGCGGGTTACGACAATCATGACCACGGCAGACCTTTCTTTGAGGATGGATCCAGTATATAAACCGATTGCTAAGCGATTCCACGAAAATCCGGAGGCGTTCGCAGACGCGTTTGCCCGGGCATGGTTCAAGCTGACTCACCGCGACATGGGGCCTTGTTCACGCTATCTTGGCCCGGAGGTCCCGGCGGAAGAACTGATCTGGCAAGACCCGGTGCCCGCAGTTGAGCATGAGCTGATCGACGCACAGGACATCGTCGACCTCAAGGGCAAGATTCTTGCCTCAGGCCTGTCTGTCTCCCAACTGGTCTCAACGGCCTGGGCGTCAGCGTCTACTTTCCGAGGCTCCGATAAGCGCGGTGGGGCCAACGGGGCGCGCATCCGTCTTGCACCGCAGAGCGGTTGGGAGGTCAATCAGCCGGAGCAACTTGCGACTGTCCTGCAGACCATTGAGGGAATTCAACAGGATTTCAACAGCGCGCAATCAGGCGATAAGAGGGTTTCGATAGCCGACCTGATCGTCCTGGGCGGCTGCGCAGGTGTCGAGAAGGCGGCGAAGGATGCAGGTCACGATGTAAGCGTTCCTTTCACTCCGGGACGCACCGATGCGTCACAGGAACAGACCGACGTGGTATCATTTCACGTACTCGAACCAAAGGCAGATGGGTTCCGCAACTATCTCAAAACCAAATTCTCCATATCGGCAGAGGAGTTGCTGGTTGATCGGGCGCAATTACTGACACTGACCGCTCCGGAAATGACGGTCCTCCTTGGTGGTATGCGTGTCCTGAATGCAAACTTCGGGCAATCCCTTCACGGCGTCTTCACAAAACGGCCAGAGACGCTCACCAATGACTTTTTTGTAAATCTGCTCGACATGAGCACGACGTGGAAGGCGACCTCAAAAGACAATGATGTATTCGAGGGTCGCGATCGTGAGAGCGGCGAACTCAAGTGGACCGGCACCCGTGTCGACCTCATCTTCGGTTCAAACTCCCAGCTCAGGGCCTTGGCAGAAGTCTATGGTTGTGAGGATTCTCAGGAGAAGTTCCTACAGGACTTTGTAGAGGCGTGGAGCAAGGTAATGAAGCTTGACTGTTTCGACCGCGCTTGATCGTAGCATAAAAGTCTTCGAGAGTTTCTGACGCGTATGCTGAAATGCGAATCGGATAAGCAGGAAGCGATAGTCGTCATGAACTGACAAATGTTTTGAACGCTCAATGACGCGATTATGACCAGCGGGAGCATCTTGGCCGGTTCAAAGAAGTAAAAATCCATGATTGATATTCAACCCATTTCACCAGAAACTCTGCTTCGGGTCATTCTCGGGGTTGTTGACCAACTATAGCCCGGCTTGGTGCCCCGGAGTAAAAACAATTAACCTGAAACCTCGAAAACAAGACTAAGGAGAAAAGCCATGCCCGAAGATTTTAAACCGGGATGTGCCCGCCCCACCGGCGGGCCAGCAGGAGAAACTGTTTCGGAAAAGGGACGTGTTGTAGAATCCAAGCCAGAGGAGACAAAAACCATGATAAAAGTCGGAAAAAAAGCGCCGGATTTTTCCGCACCGGCCTATTTAAACGGTAAGTTTGTTAATATTAATTTATCCGAATACCTGGGAAAATGGGTGGTGCTCTGCTTTTATCCTGGTGATTTCACATTTGTCTGAGCTACTGAAATTTCAGCAGTTGCTGAAAAATTTCCTGAATTTCAAAAACTTGGCGCTGAAGTCCTTTCCATGAGTATCGACAGTGTGTTTGTTCATAAAATGTGGAACGATAACGAACTGTCAAAAATGGTTGATGGCGGCGTTCCTTTTCCTATGCTGTCGGATGCCGGTGGCAAGGTCGGCACCCTTTTCGGAGTCTATGACGACGATGCCGGCGTTGAAACCCGGGGCCGTTTTATTATTGATCCTGACGGCGTGGTCCAGGGATTTGAAGTCCTGACACCGCCGGTGGGAAGAAACATCAGTGAATCATTAAGACAAATTCAGGCGTTTCAGCTAGTACGCGAAAGCAAGGGAACGGAAGCAACACCGTCTGGATGGAAACCGGGAAAAATGACCTTAAAACCGGGAGTTGACCTTGTTGGAAACGTTTGGAAAGAATGGAAGACGAGCATGGCATTTGACTAATTACTTTGAAAGCCTTCATAGAGTGCGCCTGAAGCAACACGAAAGGTGTCACCCTTGAAGTGCAAGTTTTGTGTTTTTTTGTTGTGATTATGTGACCGACTGTAAGGGACTAAAAAGAGGGCGATGTTTCAGATTGCATTGATCCTCCCCAGCTATTATATACCCGAGTTAAGCCTCTATAATAAAAAAGCCTGTCTGATATCAAGACGGGCTTTTTTATTTATATAGGTCGGCAAACCTTCAGTATTGCAAACTTTTAAAATAGTGGAGAATATCGATAACTTTACGTAACGTTGCTTGTTTTTTTACATCAAAATTTTAGCACATCTTGTGGTGTAACGGAAATACTCAAAGGTTGTGATTGCACGAACAAATGTCAGGTCTTTTCTTACCTTTGATTCAGGAAGATTATCGTAATTTAAAAACAATATGCAGGATGCCGGGCACAGGAGAGAAATGAAGAACAGATGCATATGGTGTGGAGAAGATCCTTTATACATTGCTTACCATGATGACCAATGGGGGGGACCCTGTTCATGTTAATCTGGGCTTTATGACTAAATACAGCTACAGTGGGCTTGGCAATTGCTCATTTTCTGATATAACTATGTACAAAGCTGATTACAACATCATCAAAAACACTGTCAACGGAAATTGATCCGGAATCGGGAGACAATCGTGTTCAGGCTTAAGGATTTATTACTGATCGGAATGGCAATAACCGGGATTTTGGGCGGGGTATTCATGCCCGGGCCGTCAGGAATCTTAACCCCGGCGGTGCTGCATTTAATGATGCCCCTGCTGTTTCTGGCCTTTCTGAACGTGGACTATTTTTCGTTGCAGCGGTTTGACGGCAAAGATTTGCAAAAGGTGGCCCTGTGGACCGTTTTGAAACTTCTTGTTTTACCGGTGGGAATGTGGGGAATTGCCCGGCTGCTGGTACCGGAATATGCATTGCCGGTACTGGTGATCTCCGGGGTCTCCACCGGTGTAACGGCACCTTTTTTTGTTGATAAACCTGGGGATCTTCTCCCGTTATTCAGGGTTTCTAAAAGCCCATAAAGATCAGCTGGCCATCAGCGAATGATATAACCAAAACTTATAAAGGAGAATAAATATGAAAGTTATTGGATTTAACGGCAGCCCCAATAAAAAGGGAAATACAGCCTGTTCATTGAACATGGTTTTTGATGAGCTGGAAAATGAAGGCATTGAGACGGAGATAATCCATGTTGGTAAAAAAAAGATACAGGGATGCATTGCCTGTCACGGCTGTGTGAAAAATCAAAATGAAGCGTGTTCCATGAAAGACGATCCGGTGAATGAATGGATTCAGAAGATTAAAGCGGCCGACGGCATTCTGCTTGGTTCTCCTGTTCACTTTTCCGGTGTTGCAGGGACAATGAAATCCTTCCTTGACAGAGCCTTTTTCGTTTCTTCGGTTAACGGCGGCCTGTTCCGAAACAAAGTCGGTGCCGCTGTTGCCGCTGTCAGGCGATCCGGAGGAATTCCCACGGTTGACTCCCTAAATCATTATATAAATTACTCCGAAATGATCATGCCCTCTTCAAATTACTGGAATGTGGCCCATGGTCTTGCCCCCGGGGAAATGGAGCAGGATGGCGAAGGGAAGCAGATCATGTCGGTTTTAGGTAAAAATATGGCATGGATCATGAAAATTATCGGACACGGAAAAGAGCAATTTCCCGCCCCTGAGCCGGCTGCCAAAATCATGACTAATTTTATCAGGTAATATAAAGGAATATTCTTGGATGTCACATATCAGTAATCCCATGGAAATCTATAAGTTGTTGAATGGTTCTAACTGTAAAGAGTGTAATGAAAAAACCTGCCTGGCATTTGCAGTGGCTGTGTTTAAGGAAAAAAAATCAATTCATGCGTGTCCTTATTTGGAAAAAGAAGTAATTGAACGGTATGGGGGGGCAATTGAGAAACCCAATACCGTTGATGAATATAAAGCAGAAGCCATTGAAGAACTAAAGCAGAAGGTATCTTTGACTGATCTTTCTGATGCAGCAAAACGACTGGGAGCCGGGTTCTCCAACAATAAACTGACCATAAAAATCTTTGGTAAAGAATTCAGTGTTGATACCAGGGGCAACATATCCTCTGAAGTTCATATCAATGCATATATGGCTGTGCCGGCATTGAACTATATCTTGAACGGATCGGGTAAATCTCCGAACGGAAATTGGATCACATTTCGAGAGCTGACTGGCGGGCCTCCCCGATTTGCTCATTTTCAACAACGTTGTGAAAAACCGTTAAAGCGGGTTGCCGATACCTATACGGACCTGTTTAAAGATATGCTGGAAATCTTCGATGGAAAGCGAATTGTCAGCCATATTGATTCCGATATTTCAATTATTTTGTATCCCTTGCCTCTTTTCCCCATAATGGTTTGCTACTGGAAACCGGAAGATGGACTTGAGCCTGATCTTCATATCTATTTTGATTCTACGTCTGATGACAATCTTGATATTGAATCCATTTATACGTTTTGTGAAGGTTTTGCTTTGATGTTTGAGAAGATCGCCTTAAGGCATGGTGTCCAATAAACGTTAGCCTGGGATTGCCACGAATATTTTTCATAAAGCTGAAAAATATTATTATTTTATTTAATAATATTTGGTTGTTTCGACAGCTATGGTTCATGTAAGAAACACTCTGTTTTTTTACATCGAATTTTTCTGAAAATTTTTTCGCCCTTCGGGCCAGCCAGAGTCGCTCATCTGCTGGATTATAAGGTAAACTGGTTGCAACCGTCCTGACCCGGACTTGCGCCAGAGGCACTGATCGCTGTCAATCAAGCATTGGCTGCCGAGTTCAAAGAATATGAAAACATGGATCTTACCGGGCAGGTCACGGTTCAGGGAAATATTGTTTGTGCGTTCTGCGGTGTGGGGGATGATTGCGAGATGAGCGCATTTAGAAGTGATATAATTGATACCGAAACAAAGGCATCTGATGTTAAATACGGCAAGACAGAGGATCAGAAAGAAGTCTGGAAAAAAGCAATGAGAATTGGCCGCGTGATGGGTGAGCGCTTAAAATAAAAGGAAAACATCTTGATATCAAAACGGCAGCTTGAACAGTTGACCATTGAAGCAAAAAGCCATCAAAATAGGTTTTGAAAACGCAAAAGGATTTGCCGGCGGATCATGTAAAGACTTGTTTTGTGACGATCAGGAAACGTGCTGTGTGGTAGCGGAAAATAAACCATGCCGGCACATAGATGTTGCCCGTCCGTCTATGTCAGGTTTTGGTATTGATGTCACTCAATTGATGGTATCCTCCGGATGGCCGGGCCAAAAGGCGGAAAATAAAAATTCATCAGATAACGATGACTTAAGCTGGGTGGCGGGGCTTATCGTGCTGGCGTCGTCAAAAGCCCCATCTGCTGCGTTGTAGCGGTTTTTCAGACGCTCAATATACGACTTGTATTATCTCAAGCCTGAAAAACCACTACGTCTTGCCAATTTCATAAAATTTGGTGGCACTTTTGACTTAGCCATCCTGCTACTTTTTATGAGGTTATCATATGGTATATTTAAACAACGAAAAGGACCGGATCTGAAATGGAAAAATTCAAAAATACCATGCAAGTATTTAAATTATTGCCAAAAACCAATTGCCGCAAATGCAACAAACCGACCTGCCTTGCATTTGCGGCAGCAGTGTTTCAAGGCCAGATTTCTTTAGGTGATTGTCCGTTTATTGATGAAGACACCCTGAACACTTACGGTGGCGAAAATGTTAAATATGAATCCAGGGCAGAGCAGGGTTATCTTGAAGTAATGGGCCGGTTAAAAGAAAAAATCAGGCAGACAGACCTTGCGTCCAGAGCAGGTTTGCTTGGCGGAACGTTTTCAAATGGCAGATTGACTATAAAAATCATGGGAAAAGATTTCAGCGTTGACACAAATGGTGAAATTTCAACCGATATTCATGTCAATCACTGGATTGCACCGCCCGTGTTAAAATATATCCTGTCAGGCAAAGGACTGGCCCTGACTGAGACCTGGGTTCCGTTCCGGGAACTGGAAACATCTAAGGACTGGGCCCGATTTTTTGAACATCAATGCGTTAAGCTTTTTAAAAAGATTGCCGATTCAAATCCGTCTTTTTTCGAAGACCTCATTGAACTGTTCAACGGCCAGCCGGTTGAAAATCATTATGATGCGGATATCGCCCTGATCATCAAACCGCTGCCGCTTTTGCCCATACTCATCTGCTACAATAATCCAGAAGACGGTCTTGAATCGGATCTGAATCTTTTTTTCGATACCACAGCAGATAAAAACCTGCCCGTTGAAAATATTTATACGCTTACGACAGGCCTGGCCAAAATGTTTGAAAAACTGGCTGCTACACATGGGTGAAATATGTTTTTTCCCATTTTACCGAGGATGAACGCCAGCGAATCGGCGTTCATACCTGCCCGGGCGGGGATCATGATTTGACCCACAGCGCTGATGTGGATTGTGGAGAGCTCCTTCCCATGCTGCGGACGCTGGACGCGGGTAATTTTTACATACAGATGGCGAACGAAAAAAACCTGAGGCGTCATTGAGGATCATTCGAAATCATCTGCACCCCAACCAGCGAATTTATGTGGGTGTCATTAATGTGTTAAATAAAAAAAAGGAAAAAGAAATAAAACAGTTTGACCTAAATTGAGCGTTTTAAATTTTAAAAAAATTGTTTTTATATTTATTTCAGATTTGAAATTATAATTTAGAATACGAAGGGTGTGACCATCGAACATCGAACGTTCAGCGTCAAAAAATGAGAGATAAAATAGTTAAAAAAACCATTCATCATTTAAAAATCATTATAGACACACACTCCGCACCCCTTTTTGAGTCAAAATTGACCCATTTATTTTTTTGTCTTAATTTCAGGTAATAAAGCGCTAAACACCCCGATTGCGTCGATCAACCGGGGCATAATCACCCCAATATTCCGAACCCGGACTTTTCCTTCGTATTCGTTTTTAGGCAATTAGACTATTATTTAAAATAGTTAAAAATAAAATCGCGGCTGGTATATTTTTTGCAAAAATTAACAGATCGCTAAAATCATCAAATAAATTTAATTTGCCGGATTGATGAAAATTCCGGCCCAAGCAACAGGGAGAATATTGAATGCAGAAGTTTGAAACTCCGATCAATCTTGTGGACCTGTTTGAAAAAGGCGTGAAACAATTTAAAGACAACCCGCTTTTTGGATTGAAAAATGAAACCAAAACCGCGCTTAACTGGATGACCTACGGTGATGCGGGACGGCGTGTTGACAATCTCAGAGGCGGCCTGGTGCAGCAGGGCATCGGCAAGAATGATGTGGTCGGCTTTATCGGAAACAACCGCCCGGAATGGGCGATCGCCGCATTCGCCACCTACGGTACGGGCGCCCGGTTTGTCCCCATGTACGAAGCAGAACTGGAAAGCACCTGGGAATATATTATCAAGGACAGCGGGGTTAAACTGCTGATGGTTTCCAAGCCGGAAATCTATGAAAAAGTGATCAAATTTACCGAACGCATCCCCACGCTTGAGCATGTTTTTGTGATTGATGCCAAC
>JAQYVU010000022.1 GCA_030145385.1 Desulfococcaceae bacterium | reverse complement strand
CCATATGATTACCTTAGGTATCTGTTTGACAGAATCCCATTTGCAAAAACCGAAGCAGATTATGAAAAACTCCTGCCGCAGAATCTTGCCCCTGACCAGATTGAAAAATTTGCCAGCAGGTGTGCTTGATTAAGCGCTTACTCAATTATATAATACGCCCACTCTTCTGTATCCCTATTGGAAGCAGAACATGTAATATTATCCATATAAAATATCCTTGTATTCGGAGAACACCCAATAAAAGTCACTCCAAACACAAACAACACACCTAAAATTGCTTTCACACCTTACTCCAAAAAATTATTTTTCCTCAATCCCACGGTTCCCCGTGGGAACGCATATCCGAATCAACCATTAAAAGAGACCCGCATTGACTGCTGATTTATTTCAAGATCTAAAAAGATAAAAAAGTATGAATTCTCTCGAAAACATAATCATTATTCACTAACGATCGCTCGGACTTTTGCCAATGCATCAATTGTTACGATTTCCGGTGCTTTTTCCGAAAACTGAAGCCCCCTTTCAGCAAAGTCGATCATTTTCACCTGGTGACACAACACAACGCCCTTAACTTTTTTACCATTAAGGGGTACTTCAAAACCATGACCTCTGATCCTGCTTGTGATCGGTGCCACCATAGCCAGCATAATTTTTTTATTGAAAGGAGCCGGAGAAAGAACAAGCGCAGGTCTTTTGCCCATTTGCTCATGCCCGGCAGCAGGATCAAAATCAGTCCATACAACATCACCGCGTTTTGGAATATACTTTTTCTTAACCATCACCAAACTTCCTTACCGACAGGTTCAGCATTGAGCCATTCCTGATCTTCTTTGTCGGGTTTCATAGCTCCGGGCTTACACTGACTGAGAAGTTCTTCAAGTTGATATTCCTTCTTTTTCTTTATCGGCGAGATAATGATTTTACCGTTAACAGCCTCAATATCGACCTCCTGGTTGAGGTGTAAATCGGTGGTCTCGACCACGGCTTTTGGAATTCTCGTTGCCAGACTGTTGCCCCATTTTTTAATCACCATGCGCATATTCGCCCCCTTGCTATAAATTTATACATTGTAGATACTTTTTTACATAGCACTGTCAATCAAAAGAATCAACATTGTTTATACATTTCTCCCGCGATCCTCCGGGGAATGCAAATCTGTATCAACAGGGGGATGACACTGGCAACTTGTTGCCAGTGCTTAGCGCAAAAGGGATTCATCAGTACAAGAAAATATCCTAAATTATTGGCACCCTTCTGTTCCTTCGGAACATGGGCAACAAGTTGCCCATACCACCCCTACCCGTCTAAACAACAATATATTTCATTTTCATGCAATATATACACTTAATCCTGATTTTGCCTCGGGCTGCGGGTCCCATTGCAGCGCAGCCGAGGGAAACGGATTTTTGCAGAAAAAGGCGGCAAACTGTTTGAGCGGATCGGCGGGCAATGCGCAAGGAAATGTCTTCATTGCGGGAAAGTCGATAATCCTGCCATCAATTTGAACCAAGCGAGTTTTTGCCGCCGCTGCAAAAACCGTTGACCGAGGGAAGTCCGGCCCTTTCGGACCAAGCTGTTGGGTGGCCTTTCTTTTGGTTCTTTTCTTTGGCCATCAAAGAAAAGAACATAAAAATCAAATTGTTACCATAATTCAAAATATGACTATTTTCCCCAGCTTTCAATCCTGGTGTTAGCCTTAAACGGGGATTTGCGGGTGACATTGGTAAATTTTGCCAGTGAGCAAAGCACAAGAAGCTCTCTGTAGGATGAAAATATTTCGAACCTCTTAAAATCCCTCTTGTTCCTTCGGAACATGGGCAACTAGTTGCCCATACCACCCGCGAGAAAAATTCTTCGTGAAATTGGAAAAGAGGCTGCCGGAATCATTCAAAGCTTTTAAATAATTAAATCAGGCCTTTCCGGTCTTCCTCACCGCCAGCACCACATTGGCCAGAAAAATCAACATCGCGCCAATCCATCCGGCCACTTCCAGGGGCGGATCCAGAGCAATCCAGGGTCCTAAAACAGCGGCCATCAAAATCCGGGCAGAAGAAAGAATCGCGCCTTCCACGGCCGTGACATAGCGAAAACCGATGGTCAGTAAGTATTGGCCGCCCACCCCGAACACCGCACACAAAAATAAATATTTAAACTCCATCGTATTTGGCCAGAAAATCCGATCATAAAACAGGCCGAAAATCAGAATGCTTCCCAGGCCGAACATATAAAATAAAATGGTTTCCGTGTCATGATGCTGACGACTGATATTTAAATAAAGAATTGCAAAAGAGGCGCTGACTCCCGATGCCAGGCCCCATAGATTCTGAAGGTTCGGCTGGATCGTATCCGGTGAAAGAATCAGCCAGATCCCGGTAAATGCAACCCCCACCATCACCATGGTGCCAAAATCACGCTGTTCCTTTAACAAAAACCACGATGAAACCGCCAGAAAAATGGGGTACGTCATATTCAGAATATTGGCTTCTGCCAGGGAAGTTGCGGTCACTGCCCGGTAAAAACAAAACACGGCAATACAGTTAAACACCGTTCTGCCGACCAGCAGATCATAGCGCCGGGGCTTTAAAGACTTTTTCTGCAATATTAAAATTACGCTGATCACGAAAAAGCCCATCATAAATCTGAAAAACACAAAAAAAGAGGCATCAATAGCCACTTTTGCGTCTGCCCATCGGATAAATACCGTGGATATATAGAAAAAAACTGCCGAAGCCAGGATTGACAGGCATCCCATAATAACTATCAGCCGTGACGGCAATTTGACAGGCAAAGAAGGCGCAGTCATTTTTTCTGCAGGCTCCTTTTTTGTTTTATTATATGAATGCTGGTGCGCCATTTATCTGCTTATCGCCATAAAATAAGTGTTTTGTTTTTTGAACATGGCGGTTATCATAGGTTCTGCATTATAAAAAAACAACTCTAACCCGCAACTCACATGCCTGATTCATCCATTTGCAGTGTTATAAGCTGTTCGCGGTAAACCGCTACAGCTTCAGCACTTATGCCCTGCAGATAAACGAATCAGACTGGTGAGAAATCCGGGCCACGGCCAATATCGAAAACACTCAGGAGAATCCTTATGAAAATTGCCGTCATGAGTGACAGCCATGACAACATCTGGAAGCTGCGAAAAGCACTTGGCATCATAAAATCAAAAAACTGCGAAAAAATTATTCACTGCGGTGATTTTATCGCACCGTTTATGTTTAAAGAACTGGCGCAGGCCGCCATTGCCGTCCACTGCGTGTTCGGCAATAATGACGGAGACAAACACCTGCTGACCCGGTTTGCCCTTGAAAGCAAGGGATTAATCACCCTGCACAGCATTATCGGCGAAGTGGATATAGATGGGTTCAAAATCGGCTTCACCCATGAATGGGCTGTCGCCCAGGGACTTGCTGCCAGCGAAAAGTACAACATGGTCTGCTTTGGCCATTCCCATCAATATGCGCTCAAGCATATCAAAACGACCATTTTATTGAACCCCGGAGATATCATGGGAAAAGACGGTGATCCGGGATTCTGCATCTTTGATACAGTCAGTCAGGATATTCAAAGAATCTCCATTTAACCCGCAATTATTATGAAAAGTTTGAACGAATCAGACCGGTGAGAAATCCGGGTTAACAGGTTGTTGAAAAAAATATCATAAAGGAAACACATGGAAAACTGGCTCCTTCTACTAAAAAACGAATACTTTCAGGAACTTGTTAAGTTCTTATGCCTGATTATTGTTGCAATCATCGGATTTTATGTCAGCAGAAAAATTATTCTGCCGCTCATCCATAAATTCTTAAAGCGCACCCAGGTAACATGGGACGATTTGCTGACCGACAACAAAGTCTTCGGCCGGCTGATGCTGCTCATACCGGCTATGATCATTCATTACGGCCTGCCGCTGGTACCTGACTTTTATGATTTTTTATCCAAAACCATCCAGATTTATGTGTATTTTGTCATTATTGCCATTTTAAACAGCTTTCTCGATGCCTTTGTCGCCATCTACAGCACCCGGCCTATGTCGTATAAATGGCCGTTAAAAGGATGGGGACAGTTGCTAAAAATGTTTGTCACCATCTTAGGGGGGATTTTTATCATTGCATTGATTTTAGATAAATCTCCCTGGGGCCTTATTAGCAGTATCGGCGCCATGACCGCCATTCTCATGCTGATTTTCAAGGACACCCTGCTTTCATTTGTCGCCAGCCTGCAGATTGCCAGCTACAACTTAATTCGCGTGGGCGACTGGATCGAAATGCCGTCATTTGGCGTGGATGGTGATGTGGTAGACATATCCCTGCATACCGTCAAAGTTCAGAATTTTGATAAAACGAATGTTTCCGTTCCCACCCATAAATTTCTGGACAACTCATTTAAAAACTGGCGAGGCATGTACGAGGCGGATGGCCGGCGCATCAAACGATCCATTTTAATTGACCAGTCCAGCGTGACCTTTCTGGATCAGGAAATGCTGGAGAATATGAAAAAAGTTGATTTACTCAAAGAGTACATGGGCAATAAACAAAAAGAAATATCCAAAGCCAATCAACAGCAGGAGATTTCTCCGGACAGCCCGTTAAACGGACGATGTTTGACAAACCTGGGGACGTTTCGCGCCTATGTGGAGCAATATTTAAAATGCAACCCGCATATCAGAAAAGATTTAACCCTGATTGTCAGACACCTCCAACCGGAAGCCGACAAAGGGCTGCCGCTTGAAATATATTGTTTTTTAAACGACACCCGATGGAATCAATACGAATCCGTCCAGGCGGACATCTTTGATCACATCCTGGCAGCCCTCCCCTTTTTCGGATTGCGGACGTATCAGAGGAATGCGCTGGTGGACAAACGAATTTAAAAGTCACTCCACTCCGTTATTGGCTCCAACTTCACCGGTGGATAAATCTGCCCGTGACACGGCGGCATGGAGTTATACACCCATTCGATGTCAACGGTTCCTGTCTGGATACCCCGCGACCGGACAACGTCCCTGAATGTTCCCCGGATCATCACATCCTCCATCTTCATGGTCATACCGAAAACAGCCACAGTCTGGTCGGGTTTTATTTTCTCAAGCTCTTTTCCGTACGCCATTGTGGAAAATGCCAGCCGCCGGCTGCCGGCTGCCTGGCATTGAAGGAGCGGAATGATTTCCGGATACCCGTCTTCCTGGATATAGGCAATAAATTTCAATGCATCCAGCCGGTTGAACAGATCTTCGCTAAATGTTGAGAGAATCCGGCCTGTGGGTTCGGATAACACACCGCCCTTAGCCATTTTTGTCATCAGAGCGGAAAGAATAATTTTGGGCAGCGGCAGACCATCCGGTCCGCGCGCGTCGATGAGGTCTAAATAATGAACCGTGTTAATGCCAAAATACGCATTGTAGCGAAACATGGGCAGGTCATTATATTTCTCATACTCCGGGCCTTCCTGGCGCAAATGGGTCCAGCGGGCATGCCCCCGCCACATCTTCCGATCCATGCTCATCACCAGAAAACCGATCTTCGGATTTTTCTGGATTTGGGATTTACTGCTGCCTTTACAGAATTCACCTAAAATGACCTGTTTCGGGCCTGCTGCACCAATGGACGTAATCAGTGTAATATGGGGCAATCCGTCCGGATTGACCGATGCCACCAGGCCAATTTTTTCAGCCGGTTCAAATGCTTTTATGGTTTGTTCATCAAATTCTTTCAGATTATATTCCACTACCGACCTCCTGTCTGTTTGTCTGTTTTTTTTCCGCGAGCTTTTCTTCTAATGACTCCGTAATTTCGATCAGGTTGCTGAAAAGCGTAATGAGCGTCGACAATACAAGGCAAAATTCGGCGAAAAAGCGGAGTTTATATTTATAAATGAGCATTTTGAGTCGAATTTTAACGCAGTAGTGGCAAGCGCAATAGCTTTTCAGTAACCTGACAGACGGGTGGCACCGGTTGCAAATACAATGTCCGGGTCCACACCGGAATGCTTTGCTGTCTCCGCCAGCTCCTCTAAAAACGATTTTTCCAGCAGACTTTCATCTGCAAATGCCCACGACTGATCCAGCCGCAGGTATTTATCCCGGCACAGATTGTTAAACGCGCACAATTCCCATCGGGAAACCACACCGTCCAGGTGTGAGGCAATAAACTGTCCGATACCGCTTATATTTCCATGAGTTGCCGTAGCACCCGGTATAATGGGGGTTCTGATCCACATTTCAGAAGGGTAAACATGCGCCCGGATATAATCCGCCGCATACAGCAGATTATCAAGGATTCTTGTGTTATCATGACCGGTCAGCTTTTTGTGGGCTTCCGGTTCGATTAATTTAATATCAAACAGAACCATGGCTGCATAAGGCAGGGTCTGTTCCAGAGCTTCGCGGCTGCACTGGCCGCAGGTATCCAGGGCCGTATGCAGTCCTTTTTCCCTGAGCGCTTTTAAAAACTGCGACGCAAACCCGGCCTGTATGGTGGGCTCGCCGCCGGATATCGTAATACCGCCGTTTGATGTTTCAAAGTATGCCCGGTCCTTGATCACTTCAGCGACCAGATCATCCAACTGCCATTGGCTGCCCATCAATTCAAGAGCCGTTCCCGGACATTCTTCTGCGCAATCGCCACATCCTGTACAACGGGTCCGGTCAATTTGCATGCCCGTTTCCGTCAGCGTCAGGGCATTTTCCCTGCAAACCGACAAACACGTTTTACACCCAATACACCGGCTGCCCACCCAGCATAACTGAGGTCGGATGGAAATGCTTTCCGGGTTATGGCACCAGGCACATTTGAGCGTGCATCCCTTAAAAAAAACCGTTGTCCGGATTCCCGGCCCGTCTTCGGTCGACATTCGCACAATTTCAAGAATGGTAGCATTAGAGGATTGGTTCATTATCTTTTTCTATTTAAAAGGTGATGTCGATTCATAATTTCCTGAAAATGCTGAAATCCAGGTGTCAGTGTTCAGGTGTCAAAAAATCCATGGCTGGGTTTCAACTCCTGACACCCGGAACCTGACACCATTTTTCAAACAGCCCGGGCCTTAAAACCGCTCGTGACTGAGCCTTGCTATGACTTCATTTTGTAATTCCCTGCCCACCGACGTAAAATACGCATTATACCCGGTAATCCGGACCAGCAGATGCCGGTAATCCTGCGGGTGCTTTTGTGCATCGATCAGCATCTCCGGGTCCAGCATGTTCACCTGCAGGCAGGTTCCGCCGTTTTGCGCGTATCCTTTTAAAAACGCCTTGAACTTGTCCTGATGCTCCGGATCCTTGATAATTGACGGATTAAACGTAATCGTATGACTGGCGCCATTGGGCAGACTGTTCATGTAATCCTCCCAGTCCCCCTGGTTTTGATCTTTGCCGCCCAGGGATTTGCCCACAGAGTTGGCATTGGCCGTCGGACCATTGATGTCCGCTCCGTTTGACGGGCAGATCGCGTTGGACAAAAACTGGCCTTTTTTACGGCCATCCGCACTGGCCGCCATAACATACCCGTCTCCAGCCCAGTAATTCCAGCTGAGCATTCCCGGCCGAAACTGCCGACCAGTTGAAATTGTCCGGTGTTTCCAGGTTTCTTCAGTCCAGAGATCCATCACCTGTTTGGCCATAGCGTCCGCTGCGTCATCATCCTGCCCGTACTTGGGTGCGCGGTTTTTTGCCAGCGCGCAAAGCACATCATGACCTTCCCAGTTGTCTTTTAATGCCTGGATCAACTGTTTCATGGTGCATTTTTTTTCATCAAACACCAGGTATTTAATGGCAAGCAGCGCATCCACGGTGGTGGCATACGTCACTGCCTCCATGGTCGCAAAACTGATCTCCGCACCGCCCCGGGTAACATCAGTTGCTTTTTCAGCACATCCCTTGACCAGGCATGACAGGTATGGCGTTTGCAGAAATGTTGCCCGAATCGACTCGGACTTCTCATACAGGTCCACACATTTGTTGATAATATAGGCATTCTGATGTTTGTATGCGTCCCAAAATTCATCCCAGATTTTAAACCGTGTTGCATCACCGGTTTCCGGGCCGTCCTGGCAAATTTTTTCTGTTTTAAACGTCATGGGATCGACAAAGGCAATCATGTCCTTTCCGCCGGTCAGCGACAGTTCCACGGCTTTGAGCAGGTTCAAATTACAATCCACCGTACCGGACCGGTCATTGCCTACCATGGTATTTTCAAGACACCCCACCGGAGAGTATTCATGGACATTATCCTTGTTGATCAGGTGCTCAATACCGGCCGCTTTGGCCTCCCGCATCATTCCGGCCATGGACCGCTCATCAAAATTGATTAAAAACGGCGCCCCCTGGCTGGAACCCACCATATCCACCATTTTGTCCAGCAGCATATCCGGTGTGTTCCGGTGCATCCGCACATTGGGCTTGGGTTCAAGAATCGGGCTCATCTCGTCAATCACTTCCAGCATGACATATGTCAAGTCATTGGTCATATCCGTCATACCTGTGCCGTCCCTGCCCAGACCGGAAAGGGTAATCAGCTGCCCGAATCCGGCGGTGATTCCCTGGTTCCCGTTGCGGATCATGGCATCATAGGCGGTGTTGGCATGGACCCAGAAACATTTTAATACTTCCTTGCCAAACTCCCGGCTCATTCCGTTTTTGATTGAATACTCCCAGTACGGCAGCAGGTATTGATCAATCCGGCCAAACGAAACCCCGGGCCCGGGATAGTTCTCATCGCTCATAATCAGCATATGGTTCAACCACAGGGCCTGCACAGCTTCCCAGAAGGTCTTGGGCGGTTCCCACGGCACCTTCTCCAGATTTTTGACCATCTGCATCAGTTCCGACTTCCGGTCTGCATCCGTTTCTTTTACAGCAAGCTTCTGACATACTTTGGCATATTCGATTGCCAGATCCCGGGGCATGGTAGC
Source organism: Desulfococcaceae bacterium (assembly GCA_030145385.1). Taxonomy (GTDB): domain Bacteria; phylum Desulfobacterota; class Desulfobacteria; order Desulfobacterales; family Desulfosalsimonadaceae; genus SURF-3. Next base: position 41,335 of record JAQYVU010000022.1, on the reverse strand, counting down.
CGATGTCATCATCGCCCGGAGTTGATCCCCTTTTGCACCCTTTTTGTCTTGCTCAGACAAATCAGCATATAATTTTTCAAGTTCCTCATAAATTCCCCGCCACCCCAGCGTCAATGCCCGCTCATAACCGGGAATCAGATGGCCGCTCGTGGCTCCGGCATTTCCATACCCATGGCCATGGAACCAGTTGACGGCTGATCGCGCCCCGTTTTTACCGGTGGTCAGCCGGTTAAATTCCGTCTGCTCTTTTTCGGTCAGACACATGGATGCCTGAATGTTAAACCGACCGCCGGCAATCAGGTCCCCGGGGAGAATTTCTTTGGGCACATAGTTGACCATGACTTCTCTGATAAACCATGCCCGGCGCGCCACTATTGGTTTTGTCCAGAAATCTTCGGACAAAACAACCGGTCGTGCGCCCTGCCGGTAGGAAGACAGAAGCGTCTGCATCAGCATATAGGTTTCCGGAACAATATAAAACGTCATCTCATTGAATTGAACATCCCACGGAGTGCCGGTAGTCCATGACGTGGATTCATTGTTCCAAGCCCTCTCAACGCCTTTAAAATAATAATCCCGGAGCCTCTTAATCCGGTCAGATAAGCCTTTGGGTTCCTTAATATGATGGGCAATTTCTTTTGCGGCGACACTCATTATTGGCCTCCTTAAATTGTTGATGGCTTCGCAAAAAGTCCAATTTCTGTGTTGCGCTTCATTCTTCGTCACTGCGGAGTAGGCGAGCTACACCTCATTCCTCTGAATTTGCGCGCCTTGACTTTGGAGCTTTTTTCTTTGCCATCTGAATCAGGCTTTATTCAAGTTCATCAATTACAAAACACCGGGACAAAAATATTTTTCGTCCGCCATTTATTTTGAAATAATCTTTCGCAACCTATCCTCGCCATGGGACAGCATTTGATGCATCAAATCCGCTGCGTGCTGTTCATCCTGATCATAAATGGCGGACACAATTTTTTTATGAAAATCAAACACAGTACCGACAACTGCGGAATCCTGAAAAAACTGACCGGAAAGATTCGTATACACCGGTTTAAAAGAATTTAACAAAAGCGGGTAAAGCAGATTATCAGTGGCAATGGCGACGATCAGGTGAAACTCAAAATCCAGATGGGTGATTTTTTCAATGTCCGTATGGTCCGCTGTTGTTTCCTGGTGCAGAATATTATTAAATTCTTCAAGCTGAACATCCGTGCGATGCCGGGCAGCCAGGCGCACATTTTCAATCTCAACCAGCAGCCGCATATTAAGAAGCCCGTCGAGCAGTCTGGCATCAAGCTTTCCGTCATGATATTCCAGCAAAGATATCAGCAGAGTGACCGATCCCTGGCGGCGGAAATCATTGACCATGGTCCCTTTTCTCGGCGTTATGGTCACCAGTCCCTTGGCGGCAATGTCCACCAGCGCCTCGTGTATCACCGGCCGGCTCACCCCAAGGCGCTTGGCCAGTTCCCGTTCCGGAGGCAGTTTCTCACCCGATGCAAACGCACCCGATAAAATCAAACCCTCAAACCGCTTTGTGCAGACATCTTTTAAACTATCTGTTTTAACAGGATATAATCCATCAAACATCGTATTTTGCTTCTCCTTTTTTATTGGCTGGTGGTAATACCATAGCATTCGAAAATTTCTTTTTCAATACATATTTTCGAATAAAAAATTTGCATTCGGATGCCCGACAATCGTTTTAGGTCTTTGGTCTGAATATCCCCCCCCTGCCATGGCTTTTTTATAAAAAAAATCATACCGATGACCCATTGTTTTTCATTGCTTTTCCGATATATTATAAAATACGTCCATTCAGGAAGCCCCATGGGATTGTCAGGTTAACCAAAAACAATTCTCTGACTAAAACGCCATTACAATATTCATAAAGGAGAGGAGATTATGAATAACATGGAGCGTCGTTCCGGTAACGACCGAAGAAAAGGAAAACATCGAAGACAAAATAACGCCCCTGAGTATAATGGAGGGGACCGCCGGAGCGGCTGGGATGAACGATCCGGAAAAGACAGAAGAAAAACAAGTTGATATAAAACCGCCATCCAGTCAGTTTTTTACTCAAAACGATTTTAATAATAAGAAAAAGTCAAACCGAAATCCATTTACTCTTAGCAAACATCCGGCAAAATCCACCATTTTTCATCTGCTCCTGTTTTTTCAAAACCTATATTTCGATTTCTGTGGATTAATTTAATTACCCTTTAGAAGAAAGGAAAATGAATTATGAAGCAAACCACATCCGACTTTACCAAAATCACATCCTTACTATTAATGTTAACCTTTTTGGGGGCCCTGATATTGATCGGACCTGTTTCATCGGCATTAGCCGATGATTCAGTTGATGCCATAATCGACGTGGACCCAAACGAATTTGACCTTGCAAGTAAAGGGAAATCGGCAACTGTTTTTATTGAATTTCCAGCTACCTGCGCTTATAATGTCGGACAAATCGATGTGAGCACTGTAAGATTAAGTGTAAACGACTACGTCATAACCGCAGAAGAAAAATATGCTATCGAAGATTATGACAATGATGGCATACCGGACCTGAAGGTCAAATTTGACAGACAATTATTACAGTCCCATATGTTTATGGGATCCGAAGAATTGACAGTCAGCGGGACAGCCGATGATGTTGATTTTTTGGGATCCGATACCGTATCCGTGGTAGCAGAGGGTGTCTCATCTACAATTTTACAGACATCCGACATTCACCATCATGCGAGCGGTTATGGCCCCTATTACGATTACACCCCTGACATTCCCGGAGATGACGGTGTAACCGGGGGATATGCCAGACTGGCAACAGTCATCGGCGGGATAAAATATCAGCAGGCCATGGCAGGCATCCCAACGCTGCTGATCGATTCCGGCGATTACTTTATGGGAACCACCTATGATCTCACCGCCTCGAATCCCATTGCACTTCAATTTTTCACGCTCATGGGATATAACGCCATCACGCTGGGCAACCATGAATTTGACTGGACACCGGGCGGACTCTATATGCTCCTGAGTGCCGGCCTGGCAAATGGATTCAACGTCCCGGTTGTAGCGAGCAATACCATACCGGACGGGGAATTGGGCACTGGCGACGACGGCATCGAATACCTGATGTCAACCGGCGCTATCGTAAACAAAAAAATCATCGAACAGGATAATGGCGTTAAAATCGGCCTTATAGGGTTGATGGGTGAAAATGCAGATGAAGATGCGCCTGTGGCTTCCCCGATAGATTTTAATCATGATTATGTGTTTATTCAGGCTTGTGTTGATGACCTCAGAAACAATGACGGTGTCGATGTGGTGGTGGCTCTGTCACACACCGGTGTTAACTCCAGCGGCAATGGTGAAGATGCCGAAATTGCCAGAAATGTTACCGGTATTGATATCATCGCATCAGGACATGCTCACACCAAAATTTTCGAAGCGGCTATAAAAGGCGATTCGAATTCGATCATTTTTTCTCCGGGTGAATATGGAGAATGGGTAAGCCGGCTTGACTTTACCTACAATGAAAAGCTGGGTCGGGTTGTCGGATATGAATTTAACCTCGTGCCTGTCGATGATACAGTGCCTGGAAATTCGGACATTCAGTATATGGTTGATCAATATAATGCGGGGATTAATGCATCACTGTCAGCTGCTGGTCTGCCCCAGCTGGACGATACCATCACAACCACCAGCTTTGACCTGGAGATGGGCGCGTATCAGGCAACCGGTGTGACGGGTCTTGGCAGCCTTTGCGCGGATTCTGTCCGTAACGTCGCCAATGGTTTGGTAGCCTATGGCGGACTTGACGGAATCCCCGTTGATGTGGGCATTGTGCCAAACGGCGTAATCCGGGATGAAATATTTGCGGGCAATACAGGTATTGTTACTTTTTCAGATGTATACAATTGCCTGCCGCTGGGCATATCTCCCGACACTTCGCAGCCCGTTCCCGGTTATCCCATGATGCACGCATATTTCACCGGCATGGAGCTTTATATTATTGCTGAAGTAGGATTAACAGTTTCCCAATTATTCGGATCCACTTACTACCTGAATCTATCAGGTGCCAAAATCGCCTATAACCCGGCATATGCTCCTGCTCTGCAGGGAGTCAGAGGAGTCAGCCTTTATGCCCCGAATGATCCGCTCTGCTTAGGACCGACAACTTTTGTGAACCCCTTTGACCCAACCAAATTATATCACGGGGTCGTCGACCTATATGCATTCCAGCTGTTGTATGTGGTAAATGATTTCCTTGCCCCCTATGGGCTTTCAATCGTTCCCAAAGACAAGGATGGAAATCTGATTACTAACTACATGGGCTTCCGAATCGACAGAGACCCGCTTACTGCCGGCGTACAGGAACTCAAGGAATGGATGGCACTGCTTAATTATCTCCCGAGCATGGGAACAAGTATTCCATCGACAATTTATGGACCCGGCGGCGCTATAGAGAACCGTATAGAGATAGTGAGCGATTAACCATATATTTTTTCAAAAATTTGGCTGTTTAAAAAGCAGGGCCTTTTGGGCCCTGCTTTTTTACAATAAGAAAATTACCACATTTTTTATCTATGAAAGTAAACATATCTGCTTCAGTATTTTGCATCAAGCCTCCAATCTCAATTTTAACCTTCCAAAAACCCAACTCTTGTTTTTTCTATTAGTATATGCTATGTAAAATCATTGAAATTACGACTAACTTGATTTCTCTTCGCACTCATAAAGACCAAACAGAGCCGGAATAGTATAATTCATGCGCCGGCAATTTTCGGTGGTGTGACCTTATTCCTACCTTTGCACGATGTGCAGCTTCTTATTTCAACAAAACAGGAGCTTAAGTTCAAATAATGAATACGACGCCGAGCAACACATTACCGCTTTACAACAGCAGAATTCTTAAAGTTTTTCTGGAATACCTCCAGAAAGATTACCCGGATGTCAACCCGGATGCGGTTCTCAAAGAAGCAAAGATTGAAAACTATGAGATAGAGGACCCGGCTCACTGGTTCACACAAGACCAGGCCGATCGTTTTCACAGCGTCCTGCTTGAAATGACAGGTGAACCAAGGATTGCACGATATGCCGGCCGGTTTGCATCATCAGAAGGATTAGGCGCCACAAAACAATATTTATTAGGCCTTATGAGTCCTTCGGCGATTTACCTTTTGATGAAAAAAGTTTATCCGTTATTTAGCCGCGGCGCCGATATCAAAGCAAAAAAAATCAGAACCAATACGTTCGAAATTGTTGCCACCCCCAAACCGGGCGTCGCGGAAAAACAATATCAATGCGAGAATCGAACCGGTTTCTTCGAGGCGGTGACCAAACTATTTACCGACCGGTATGCAAACATTGAGCATCACGAATGCATTCACAAAGGGGATTCGTGCTGCCGGTACATTATAACCTGGCAGGCATCCACACTGCATTTCTGGAAACGGGCACGCAATTATTTTCTAATCAGCAGTATTTTAATCTGCGGACTTCTCTTTTTTGCGCTGCCCATGACATCCTGGACAGTTGCCGCGCTATCCGGCGCTTTTCTGACAACGCTGATCACCTATAATTTTGAAAGGCTTGAAAACAAAGACCTGCTCAAAACGATTAAGAACCAGAAAGAGGCGGCCCAGGACCATATACTTGAAAGCAACATCCGCTATAACAATGCCCTGCTGATCCAGGAAATCGGACAGGCAACGTCAACCATACGCGCTGTTAATACAATCATCAACACGGTCGTCAGCGTTATGAAAAAACGCCTCGGTTTTGATCGCGGCATGATTATGCTGACAAACAAGACGGAAACCCGGCTGATTTATAAAGGCGGATATGGCCACACCACAGAACAGGAAAGATTATTAAAAAGCACTGAATTCCACATTGACAATCCCAACTCCAGAGGACTTTTTGTGGTGGCCTTAAGAGAACGCAAACCGTTTCTTATTGAAAACCTCAATGATATTAAAAACACGTTTTCTCAAAAAAGCCTGGAATTCGCCAGGGAACTGGCCGGGGAGTCACTTATATGCGTTCCGATTGTATATGAAAAAAAATCCATCGGCATCCTGGCGGTAGATAACGGTAAATCCAAAATGGATTTACGACAAAGCGATATGAATCTTTTGATGGGTGTTGCCTCGGAAACAGCGATCAGCATCATCAACGCCATGTCTTTTGAAAAAATCCGGGAAAGCGAGGCACGCTACCGCCTCCTTTCAGACAACATATCCGATGTTATCTGGGTACTGGATCTTAAAGATGCCGGTTTCTCTTATGTAAGCCCGTCGGTTGAAAACATTCAGGGATATACATCTGAAGAATTTATGAAACTCAGCCTGGAAAAAATTTTTCCTCCCCAATCCTTAAAATACGCCAATGCACTGATATCAGAGGAACTGAATATAGATAAAGCAGGGGCTGCTGACCCATCAAGATCCAAGACGATGGAGCTGAAACAATACTGCAAGAATGGATCCACCATCTGGATTGAAGTTACCGCAAAATTCATCCGGGATAAAGATAACCGGCCAATCAGCATTCTAGGGGTTTCACGCGACATTACCGAAAGGAAAAAAGCGGAAGCGGAAAAGAAAAAACTGGAATCAAAACTGCAGCAGGCTTATAAAATGGAAGCCGTCGGCACCCTGGCCGGCGGCATTGCCCATGATTTTAATAATATCCTTTCAGCGGTCATCGGCTACACGGAACTGGGATTAAATGAAGCCGCAAATCATCCCGGTCTTAAAAAAAAATTAGACGAGATTCTGAAAGCCGGCTACCGGGCCCGGGATCTTGTCAAGCAGATTCTCGCATTCAGCCGGCAGGCGGAACATGAAAAGAAAACCGTACAGGCCAAACTGATCGTCAACGAAGCCCTCAAACTGCTCCGGGCATCCATTCCGACGACCATTGAGATCCGTCTCAACTTAATGAGTGATGCAATGGTATTGGCTGATCCGACCCAGATTCATCAGATACTGATGAACCTGTGTACAAATGCCGAACATGCAATGAGCGAAGCCGGAGGCATACTCGAAGTCAGCTTAAACAATGTGAATCTTGACCAAAACTTTGCAATTAGAAATCCCGAGATAAACCCCGGCCGATATCTTTGCCTGACGGTCAGTGATACCGGCCAAGGAATGTCAAAGGAACTGATAAAACGGCTTTTTGATCCATTTTTTACGACAAAAACACCGGATAAAGGAACCGGGTTAGGCCTTTCTGTGGTCCATGGAATCATTAAAAGCCATGGAGGGGCAATCACTGTTCAAAGTGCGCCGGGAAAAGGGTCCAGTTTTAACGTCTTTCTTCCGGTGGTCGAAAAACAAATCCAGCCGGGAGTTGAAATCAGCCTGCAGGTTCCGACAGGAAATGAACGGATTCTTTTTATTGATGATGAAAAAAGCATTACAGACCTGGGCCGTCAGGTACTGGAACAACTGGGCTACCAGGTAGAAGCGCGAACCAGCAGCATTGAAGCGCTTGAATTATTTAAAAATTTTTCGAACGATTTTGATCTTGTCATAACGGATATGACGATGCCGCACATGACCGGCGCAAAATTAGCTCGGGAACTTATGCGCATCCGGCCGGATATTCCAATTATTCTGTGCACGGGATTCAGCCAATCCATAAACGAAGACCAGGCATTAAAAATCGGCTTTCGGGCATTTGTCATGAAGCCAATCAGTATCGAACAAATCGCCAGAACCATTCGACAAGTTCTGGATGGAGTGATCGGGGAAGAACTCAACTGATGACCATCAGAAAATGTAATCTGTGGAAAATACCTCTTAAAAAAAATTTCCAGCGTCTGTAATCCGGCGATATGCTTTTTCAATAATATGGTCGTCTTTTGCAAAACAAAACCGGACCAGATTCGTGCCGGCATTTTCATAAAACGCGTTGCCCGGAACAGAAGCCACGTTGGTTTTCTCAAGGATATGCATGGCCTTTTCAAGCGCCGTTTCTCCGGCAACCTTGGTCGTATCGGCCAGGACATAATACGACCCTTCCGGTATAAACGGGGTTATCCCACCGGGTCCAATGCAGCGCAGATCATGTCTCGTTTTTTCTCATAACTGGTTCGGATATTTTCATAATACTCTTCCTTGATTTCGGTAATGCCTCCGGCAGCCCCTGCCTGGGGAGACGAAGGGCAGATACAAACAAGATCATTCAACTGCCCGGCTGCGGCCATTAAAATTGCAGAACAGATCGCCCTGGCTGACCAGGCATTCAACGACAAGGAAAAAATACTGCTCAGCCGCATCCGCAAATCGCTGGGACTTTCCCGGCACACCTGAAAGAGATAGACGGATAATTTATGCCTGAACGAAATTTTTCATGAGAAATGCGGACAAAAATGATACTGTCTATATCAGCTAAAAAAACGGACCCATTTTAAGGCATGAATCAACGACCATCCGCCCGAGCTGAAGCAATTGACAATTCGAATTCATGAAAAAAAACCATTAAAGGCAACTATTGCCGTTCCGCCTGTGTTTGATTTTTATTTTACACGGCACCGGTTTTCAATATTGGGCAGTGAAATTTTATACACCCTTCTGCTGGAAAATGGTTGTGAGGTTCAATTATTTAATTTCCCGCATCAGAAAAAAAAAGGCGGGCAACTTCGGCTGCCAAAAACACTTGATTATTTAAAACCCCACATCATTGAAAACGAGCAAGGCAGGCTCTCATTTTTTACCCGGTATCAGCGTTTCGGCCCGCCGCTTTGCCAATGCGCGGATCAGATCATTGCTTCTTTGCCGGACATTGTGTTTATATCCTGCTTTGCTTTTTGCTACGCCGATTCAGCAATAGAGCTGGCATCCCATATTCGGGCCATCCGGCCGGAAATTGCCATTGCAGTCGGCGGCGCAGGGGTCAGTGCGTATCCTGATTTTTTTGTCCGGAACCCGAATATTGATTTTGCGCTGACCGGTGAAGCGGAAGTCTCTATTCCGTCTTTTTTAAACGCCCTGAGATCAACCGGGAAAAATTTACCCGGTGTTGCTGGCGGGGTTCCCAACCTTTACCAAAAAAACACCGGCCGCATTATAGCGCCGCTCATAAAAAAACAGACACATGCAGATGAGGTTGCGTTTGTCCTGAAAAAGACCAATGAGACTAAAAAAGCCATTTATTTTACAACATCTTTATCCCGGGGATGCCCGAAAAGATGCCGGTTCTGTTCAAATTTTCTGTGTCATGGCCGCGAATTCAGGGTCGTTCCAATCAATAAGATTCAAAAAGGCCTGGCCGATATTTCCCTCAACCCCGAAGACAGAGAAAAACCGGTTTATATTAATTTTGAGGATGACAATCTCCTTCTGGCTCCGGAATATTTTTTATCCATTTTAAAAGCATTTAAAAAAAAATTTACCCGGGTTTATTTTTTGGCTGAAAACGGTGTGGATTATACGAAACTTACCCCCGATCTGGTCAAAATCCTGATCGATCTGGGAATGAAACAATTTAACCTGTCGATTGCCTCCACCCATCTGCCGATTCTTGAAAACGAACAAAGGGATTCCACGCTTCCCCTGTATGAACAAGTGGTCCGAATTCTGGACAGGCAGAACATCCAGAGCATCACCTATTTTATCTGCGGCTTTAAAAAAGATTCAAAAAAAACAGTAGCGGCCAATATTGCATATCTGGCCAAGCATCCCACACGCATCGGGATTTCCCTTTTTTACCCGGTCCCAGGGATTCCGGATTTCACTGATAAGGCCCGCTTTGACAAATACCCCCCCTTCCTTTGCGCCGGATCCTCCGCGTTTGCCTGGAATCAGTCCCTGACCACCGCCGAACTGGTCACCGCGTTCCGGTTGAGCCGGTTTGTCAATCTTTTAAAATCGGGAATAAAATCAAAAGAAGAAGAAATATTAATCCAAAAAATCACACAAGAAAAAAAGCTTTACACCCTTGTTAAGAAAAATGGGTCCCGATCAATTATTCCGGTTCCCAATATGGATAATGACATGGTCCGGCTGTTTTTTGATTATTTTTATTAATCAATTAAAAATATTTATTTCAGCAAGTTAATATATTGCTGCCTCACCCCGGCACTTGACGCGTAAAAATTATTTTTTTATGATGAGGCTTAACCATTCGGTTATTAAAATGTTTTCTGCGTCTTCCCCAATCATTTTATAATCAAGGAAGGATTCACCATGGACTATGACCTGCCGGAAACAACAAATCATGAAAAGCGCATTGCCGTTATTATAACTGCGATAGTGGTTTCCGCGGCAATCGGCTATATGGGATATCGTCAATTCATGAAATGGCATGAAAATGAAGTTCAAACCGCTGTACTGCATCAACAGCAAAAAATGGCGGAAGAAAGCGCGGATCTTGAATACAAAATCATCCAGTTGCAGAATAAACTGGCAATGATAGAACCACCGGCTGTTTCAGATGATCGCATCACAGAAGTTTTCGGCAAGCCCCAGCCAATTGTTTCTTCGGAGCCGGATCACTCATGCGATGCCATGAAAAACAAAATCACATCTTTTTTCAATTATTTGCAGCAGAATTCCTATATCGGTGTCAATAAAAACGAAAAAAATCCCTCAGACGTGTTCCTTCAGATGGTTCGGGCATTGGCCGCAAATCCGCCCATGATCGTTGATGAGACACGGGATCTTGTCAGCTTAAAGCATAACCTGGCCCATTTTTACCGGATATTACAAAAAGACAGGATTGAAATGGTCAAAAACATCATGGCAACTGAAAACGACGTGATAGAACATGCCATGGCAGATTTTTATACCTATTATGTGACCGGAGATTGTTGCAAAAATGACGACGAACCCTGCGTATCATTAAACACTTTATACGAGTATGCCGGCTTTTTTATGAACACGTTTGCCGGCAAAAGCTATTTATTCCGCAGGAGCTCGGCCATCCGGTGTTTAACGGATTACTACGCTGTGCTGGTTCTTGACAGGGCCAATACGGCGGGGATTAACCGATATGGCATTGACATACGCCCCTATATTGATCTGGCCCTGGACAATATTACCAGCCAGAACAACCTGGTATTTCAAGATCAATACCTCGAAACACTAACCGGTTTATTTAGAAAATACGGTAGCTAATCCGGTTTTCTATCCAATTCAATCCGTTCATTTGCAAAGCGCGGGAAGCTGTGAATGAGAATGTAATCATTTTTGGAATATTTCTGTGTGACCCAATATATTGTGTCAGTGAAGAAAAATAAAAATATAAAAGACTCGATAATCAGCATTTTTATTAAAAATACGGATGTATAAAGTAGCCACGCCTACTCCTATTGGTGAAGATCCCCAAAAAGAGTCTTAAGTTTTTTCTAATATATGAAGAATAACCAAAATCGAAATGAGTGAGTGAAAACACTATATCCTGTGTGTGTATAATTTTCCCTGGTGCCGCTTGCTATTGTATTCTGCATTGACGGGATAGAGCTTGACCGTGAGCACTTTTCAAACGGTTGAACTGTGCATCACGGCTTTATTGCGTCTGCACCAGTGGCAGATAAGATCGTGGTTCGTTATATGACACTATGCTTATCAAGCAGATTTATCATAAACGTTATTCGCTTTCACCGTATATATCGATATCCGGATAATATTTTTTTGCACACTCAGGGCAGATCCCATGGCTGAACTGAGCATCGGAACGTTCATGAACGTATTTTTCTATGCCTTGCCAGGCACCCTGGTCGTCCCGAATTTTCTTACAGTATCAACAAATCGGTAAAATACCTTGAAGTTTTTTAACCTCTGACAGCGCTTTTTTCAGATCAATAACCGTAGAATTTAGTTTTGACTCGGCTTGGTTAAAATTCGCCTCAGCCCGTTTACTGTTCATCATTAAAAAAATTACGTTCTGCCCGATTTCGCTAATCAAGCCAAATTCTAACTGGATTGAGGACCAGATGCTGTTATCAAAAATATTATGCTGGGTATCAGCCTGCCATAAAAAGGCCCGAGCCAATACTGTTAAGCCCCGGAACGCAATAAAAATGCCGGCCGAATAGTAAAGCAGCCTATTTTCGAGTGGTGAATACCGAATCAGATCCCATGAAATCAAAACGGATAATATAAAAAGGGCAACACTTACAATAAAAGTTCGGATCTCAATCAGGTCAACGGCAAAATAGAAGATACTGCTGGCAAGAGCAACGAAGATCGGGATAGTATACAATAATTTATTTAGACTTTTGTCCACCAGAAAGCGTTTAATTGCATCCAGACGGATCACAGCAACCAAGGTAAAAAGGCCATTCACAGCAAAAACGCTTAATCCGACCGGAATCGTTCCACGCAGAATTATCGCTAAAAAGCCCAATGCCATAATCAGTGTACTAAAACTCCATAAGCTAAATCCTCGGTAGGTTTTTTGCTCCAGACTGTATATAAAAAATGCGATGCAGAAAAATATACTGACAAGCATAATAGATAATATCAATGTCTTTATGTCGATCATTATGCTCCTTTAGAGACTTGAAACGTTTTAAATCAGATCCATATTAAGCCTTTTTGAGAACCAATAGAATTTTTTAGCTGAAATATACATAACGGTTGAGATATACCGTGAGGGAACCGAGTCGGAAGCAGGGATTTGTGTGCCGGCACGGCACATGTTCTTAAAAGTGTGCCAAATATATCATGATATTTCGATATTTGGCAAGTCTTAGATCCAGACCGATGGAGGCGAAGGATTTAGCGGTATGGCAAAGAAATATCGGTGACGATACTTCGGGAGGAAGCGACCATGTCACGACGGAACACCGCGAAGGTACGGGATGACATACAGGAATCGGGGATTAGGCGCACACATCGGAACGAGTCTCCACAACAAGATATTCTCAGAGGCGCGCACTATAAGAATAGCGGAACACTTCCTGCTTTTTGATGGCATACTGGATCTCGGGGCTGTCTAATTTTGAAAAAACCTTTACATCGCTATGCACACGGAACCCGATAATCGTTGGATTCTCAACGCCAAGCCGGGATTCAAAAAATCGGGCATAAAAATATTCACATCAAGGACTTATTAAAAATTTAATTTCGAGTTTATTGCTTCTTGAGAAAAGATGTAATATAAATAAATATTTTTGAAATGGTCACAAATAAAAAAGGGTTTACAGCATAAACTGTAAACCCTTGAATATTCTGGTAGGCACGATCAGACTTGAACTGATGACTTCTACCGTGTCGAGGTAGCGCTCTGCCAACTGAGCTACGCGCCTTTAAAGTTAAGGTTTTGTTAACATCAAATCTGTTTTACTGTCAAGAAAAATAAAGACTGTTTTCTGACAAAACAACGTATTTAAATTTATGAACAAACGCTTATACATCACCGGTTTTATCCTGCTTTTCACGGCTATCGCGTGCGGAAGCATTGCCGGCATGTTTTTATTCATGATCCGGGACCTGCCGCAGATCCGATCACTGGAAACATATACCCCATCGGCCATCACAAGGATTTATTCAACAGATAATAAACTTCTGGCCGAACTCTACAGGGAAAAACGAGATCCTGTTCCTTTGGATAAAATTCCCGAATATCTCCAAAAAGCGTTAATTACAGCCGAAGACCGACAGTTTTACACGCACAGCGGCATTGACCTGAAGGGAATTGCCCGGGCAATCATAACCGATATTCTGGCAGGCGGCTTTGTCCAGGGTGCCAGCACCATCACCCAGCAGCTTTCCAAAACGCTTTTTCTGTCTCCGCAAAAAACCATTTTGCGGAAAATTAAAGAAGCGCTTATGGCAATCCAGCTGGAACGCCGGTATACCAAAGATGAAATCCTGGAACTCTACCTGAACCAGATTTACCTGGGCAGCGGCGCTTATGGCGTTGAATCTGCGGCCCGGATTTTTTTCGGAAAACCCGTAACAAATCTGGATCTATCGGATTGCGCCATGATAGCGGCCATGCCTAAAGCCCCGTCCGCCTATTCGCCGCTGGCCAACCCGGAACTGGCGGTCAAAAGAAGAAATATCGTCTTAAAACAGATGCGGGTCACCGGCGCCATTACAGACGACCAGTACAAAAAAGCTGCGGAAAAACCCTTTGTTGCGGTTAAAAAAATTACCGTTTCCAAAGCCCCCTATTTTGTGGATTATGTAAAAAAGATCCTGGAAAAGGAAATCGGCCCAACGCGATTATATACCGGCGGACTGACTGTCTATACAACCCTTTCTTCCAAACTGCAAAACGCCTCAGACCTGGCCATTGCCCATGGGATTGAAAATCTGCAAAACCGACGAAAAAAAGCACCTGCTTTAAAAGCCAGACCTCAGGGAGCGCTTATCTCAATCGATGTCCGGACAGGCGGCATTATTGCCATGTCCGGAGGAAATGACTACAGCAAAAGCCCTTTTAACCGGGCAACTGCTGCGCGCCGCCAACCGGGTTCCGCGTTTAAACCAATTTTATATGCCCATGCAATAGAACAGGGATTTAACCAGTCGTCTTTGATCCTTGACGCCCCGGTCTCTTTTCCGGGAGCAAAAAAAAATAAACCATGGCAGCCTGAAAATTTTTCAAAAACATACCAGGGTGAAATCACTTTACGTAAAGCACTCACCCATTCGGAAAATATCCCGGCTGTCCGGCTGATTGATCAGCTTGGGATTTCCAGCGTGATCGATTTTGCAAGAAAACTGGGGATTCAATCCAGACTGTCGCCGTACCTGTCCCTGGCTCTGGGAACATCTGAAATCAATTTAACCGAATTAACCGCTGCATACGCAGTTTTTCCCAATCAGGGAATTTATATTCATCCTTATTGCATTGTCGATGTCTTAGATGACGGCAACCAGAGTATCTGGAAACCGGCTACGGAAAAACGGATTGCCATGTCCCGTGAAAACGCTGCGATTATGAGCAATATACTGGAAGGCGTTATTTTGGAAGGTACCGGAAAGAAGGCAAAATCAATCCATCGGCCTGTTGCCGGCAAAACCGGTACCACCAACAACTATAAAGATGCGCTTTTTATCGGATTTTCACCAACGATTGCCACCGGCGTCTGGGTGGGATGTGATGATTTTTCCACACTGGGGGCAAAAGAAACCGGAGCCCGGGCAGCACTTCCCATCTGGATAGAGTTTATGAAAAATGCCCTTGAAAATCAGGAATATGAATACTTTGATGTACCGGATAACATGATTAAAATAAAAATCAGTCCGACCACCGGCAAGCCACTCCCAAATGATCAAACAAATGATTCAGACGGTGTGGTTGCTTTGTTTGCCAAAGAAAATCCGCCTGAATAATGAAGGACGCATAAAAACCTTGATTTAATAAGAGATAACCGCTAAAAAACGTCTATGATTAGAAACGCTACCATAGAAGACATTAAAAGCATCCATGCCATGCTGAAGTATTACGGCGACAAGGGGGAACTTCTTGCCCGGCCGTTGAGCAAACTCTACGATCATGTAAGAGATTTTTCCGTGTTTACGGAACCTCAAAACACGACAAAAATTATCGGGTGCTGTGCATTGCAGTTCTGCTGGGAGGATCTCGCGGAAATTCGTTCCCTGGCTGTCCGCGAAGATGTTGTTGGAAAATCCATCGGCAGGCAGCTGATTGAAAATGTGTTTGAAGAGGCCAAACAATACAAAATTAAATCGTTATTTACACTGACATATAAGCCGTCTTTTTTTGAAAAATTCGGTTTTATAAAAATTGATAAAGCCGACCTGCCTTTAAAAATCTGGGCCGACTGCATCCACTGCGTCAAGTTCCCGGATTGCGACGAAACCGCCATGATTAAAAATCTGGAATAACGCTTAGGAATAGATGAGATTGTGAGTTATGGGCGCCCAATCCCACACACCGGTTTTGGGCAGGATCTGCTGGTAATCGACCGTCATCCAATAGGGCTCCGGAACGACCTCCCGCAGTTTGCCGCCTTCAGGCGGCAGGGCATGAACGGTCGGCGCATAAGTGGCCTTGAAAATAAAAACACCGCTCTTTCCTTCTTTTGCCACCATGTAATGTTTTTTTAACATTGACAAGGTCATATTATTTGCTTCTGCGATATGGACCATCTCTTTATTGCTGAGCTTGATCAGAACGGATTTTGACACGCCTCGTTCGGTACACCGAATCAGTGCCCGGGATTCGGAGCTTGCCACATAAATTGTTGAAATGCATGGAATCCGCCTTAAGTATTGGGCAGCAACCACTGCGGCCGTCCGTCGCCCCCCGACCATTTCCGGCAGGCAATAGTATTCAAAAAACTTTTTCTGAATGTCTTCCGCGTATTTTTCCCCTTTTTCATACAGATCTTTTGAGATGTATCTAAGATCACGTGCCATATCTTCCGCCGCTTCAGTGATCGGCCAGTCAATCCGAACATGAAAATGCGATATGCTGTATCTGTTTTTTCTTAACTGTTTCGTGGGGTCACGCTGGATCAACAGAGCATAGTCCACCGGAAGCAGTTCATCAAAGACATCAAAAAAATGAGCGGATTCCAGATATTTCTGGGTCCGGTCAAAATCCGAATCCAGTGAAAGGGTTTTTGATCTTAACAGATTGGTCTTGGTCGTTCTGTTGGAATCAAAAAACCGGATGTATTTTTTATGTTCCGGAGGGATGCTGTCTTCAAGAAAAATGACCAGAAACGAATTCTGACATTCATATTCCAGCTTGGGAATCCTGGCGCGGGGTTTGAGTTCTCTGCGTTCAACAAAAGGGTAAGGCAAATTTCTCTCGACAAAATTCCGATAGGAGGATGTCAATGCCTTGTCCAGAAGGAATTGATTTAGCTCATCCCTCAACAGCCTGTAATAAGAACGCCTTAAACGTTCTGACAGGCTTAATTCGTCTCTGATTCTCCAGTACAACTACGCCCCCTGACTCAATTTAAATCAAAAAAAATTTCAGAAAAATCCCCAATGCGCTACTTCTCGACGTTTAGCACCAATACGGCAAATAGTCAACTGATATAATTGACTATCTTCTATTAATTTGCTCCGCCCAGGCGTAAACAGCCTTTCGATATCGGATGGCAAGCCCGACAATTAGCAGACAGATCAAACCGATTGCCCCGAGCACCTTGTAATTTTGGGCAAATAAAAACTCCCCCTGCAGACTAAGCATCAACGTTCCCGGCATCCTTCCAAACCCTGCCAGAAGAATAAAAATTTTAAACGGCAGAGTTGTGATCCCAAGAAAAAGACACAGATAATCCTTTGGGAAACCGGGGAATATAAACAAAGACAAAAGAACAATCACACCCTGATGCGAAATAAACGTGTCAAACTTTTCCAATTTCGCTTTTGGAACCACTCTGCGGACAAACCGGTATCCCAGGACCCGGCCAATCCAGAAGTTAATAGCCGAACCTGCGGCCAGGCCAATACTTGAATAAATAAATCCGAGCGTGGTCCCAAAAAGATAGCCGCCTACAAAACCGCTGATTTCACCCGGAACCGGCGCAAACATGACCTGCACCACCTGAAAGCCCATAAACACAAACGGCGCTCCTGCCCCGCAGGATTCAATAAAATCCTTGATGCCTTGCCTGTCCGTCAAAATAAAATACAGGTCAACCAGCTGATTTCTGAACATAACAAACGCCAGAACCACACATGCGAGCAGCAGAATCTGAATTTTATATTTGATGACAAGGGAAGTCATCTATTTCAAATTGTTCAATGCCGCAACCCCCGGCAATATTTTGCCTTCCATCAGGTATAGAAATGCGCCGCCGCCGGTTGAAATATACGAAAACCGGTCGCTCTGACCGGTTGAATGAACCGCGACATCCGTATCACCGCCCCCGACAATGGTTAATGCATAGGAATTGGCAACACTGTGGACCATGGAAACCGTTCCCCGGCTGAACGCATCCATTTCAAATATCCCCATGGGCCCGTTCCAGACAATGGTTTTGGCATCATCTAAGACTTCCGCAAACAGCCGGGATGAGGCCGGACCGATATCAAGGGCCATCCAGTCCTCCGGAATTTCCTGGATGGGGACAATCTTTGACTCAGCCTCCGGATCAATCTCGCTGGCCACTACCGCGTCCACGGGCAAGTAAAACTTGATCCCCTCGCTGATGGCCCGTTTCATGATTTCTCCGGCTTCTTCAACCAGATCTTCTTCCACCATGGATTTTCCAAGATTATACCCCTGGCTTTTTAAAAAAGTATTGGCCATGGCACCGCCGATAATGAATTTGTTCACCCGGCCCAACATGTTTTTCAGCGCACCCAGCTTGCTTGAAACCTTTGCACCGCCGACAATCGCGACCAGCGGACGCCGGGGGTTATCCATGGCCGCGTGAAAATAATCCAGCTCCTTTATCAGCAGAAATCCGGCCGCCGACTGAGGCGCAAATTTTGTGATGGCAGCAACAGACGCGTGCTCCCGGTGGGAAACCGCAAACGCATTGTTGATGTAAATATCGCATATTGATGCGAGTTCGCGGGCAAACGCTTCATCATTGGCCTGTTCTCCCGGATAAAACCTTAAGTTTTCAAGCAGCAGAATGTCGCCGGTATTCATTTCATCGACCATTTTTTTTACGTCAGGTCCGATACAGTCCGGCGCCATTTTGATGTTCTGCTGAAGAAGTCTTCCCAGACGTTTTGCCACCGGTGTCAGGCTCAGTTCCGGCACGACTTTTCCTTTTGGCCGGCCCATATGGGACATGATAATCAGGGTGCCGTTATTATCCAGAACATACCGAAGTGTTGATAAAACAGAGCGGATTCGCGTATCATCCGTGATATTCTGATGTTTATCCATGGGTACATTAAAGTCCACCCGCACCAGCACTTTTTTACCTGAAACATCCAGATCCTTAATAGAACGCATGAAAACTTCCTTTCATATACTGACTTTATTCACTTTTTTTATGTTTAATCTTATGAATATACTTTCGTTTCGACCACCGCTGCAGAAAACTGATATTTTTGGATTCATAGGCCCGGTCCACGATTTCCTCCTGAACTTGAAGACCGTCCGGATTTTGAATGGCCGTCCGCAGGCATTCGGTTTTATAAGAGCACGCCATACAGCTTTCCGGCGAATGCCGCAATCCGTCGTCATGCATCGGAAAAACAATATCGATAACCCCGAAACAATCCGGCTTATCTGGATCTCGTTCCATGGAGATTAATGCCCTTTACTCATTTTTACGGTACTCGCGATTCATCTGAGCAATATGCCCCTGATCCGCAAAGCTGAAATACTGATTATTGCCGATAACAATGTGCTCATGAACGGTTATTCCCACAGTCTGACAGGCAAAAAGCAGCTGGCGGGTAATTGAATAATCCGCCGGGGACGGTTCCGATTCACCGGACGGATGATTGTGAGCAAAAATCAGGGCTGCCGCACTCCGGTCCAGTGCTGCCCGAACCACTTCCCGCGGATAAACCGAACTGGCCGTCAATGTGCCGGTAAAAAGGGTTTCAACCGCAGTCACCCGATTCTTGGCATCTAAAAAAAGGACCTTGAAACATTCCCTGTCTTTTGATCCCATAGAAAGGTACAGGTAATCAAACAACGCCCTTGAATTACTCACAGGCTCCTTGCCGATCACTTTTTTTTCCAGATACCGGTCGGCCACCGATTGAATCAGCTTAATACCCAAGGCATTTTTCGGGCCGATCCCGTCCACTGTGCACAAATCATTCACCGAGGCCTCAAATACCCCCTGGAGCGTCTCAAACTTTTGGAGAACGGCCTTTGCAGATTCCTTGCAGTCTTTTCGGGGAGTTGCAAGTGTAAGGAGCAGCTCAATGACTTCATAATCATGGAATCCGTTTAAACCGGAATCCATAAACTTGTCCCGGAGACGCTGCCGGTGCCCCTCACCCTTATGTTTTGAGGCATCTTTTACCATTTTTACCGGTCACCTCTTAACTTCTCTGATTAATCGCAATGAAAAAAAGTCACCATTCTTATAAAAATTTGGCAAGGCGTGCGAGTCCCGAGGAGCGAGGCGTACAAATGGTCGTTGCGCGACGAAGGATAAAGCGCAACCCACAACAAGAATAGAAGTTGGCTTTTTTACGAAGCCATCAGTCCATTTCGTCCTTAAGATCCCTTGTCATCAGCTGGAAAACTGCTTTTTCCGGAGAAAGCCCCTCATAAAGAATATTATAAACCGCATGTGAAATCGGCATGTCAACACCGACCCGAATGGAAAGGTTCCGCACCGATTTTGCAGTCTTTACGCCTTCGGCCACCATTTTCATATCCGCCAGAATATCATTTAACTTATTGCCTTCTCCAATCAGTTTGCCCACGGTATGGTTGCGGCTGAGGGAACCGGTACAGGTCAGAATGAGATCGCCCATTCCCGCAAGACCTGAAAACGTGTGTGGATTTGCACCAAGCCGCACGCCCAGACGGCGCATCTCGGTGAGCCCCCGGGTAATTAATGCCGCCCGGGTATTTAAGCCCAGACAAAGGCCATCGATGATTCCGGATGCGATGGCAATGACGTTTTTAACCGCCCCCCCCAGTTCCACACCCATCATGTCGTCATTGGTGTATACCCTGAAAAACGGGGTCACAAAAACATTCTGAACGAACATCGCCACAGATGGATCTGAAGACGCCGCCGTAACAACAGTCGGCACTTTTTTAGCCACCTCCCGCCCAAAACTCGGTCCGGAAAGCACTGCCAGCCTGTTTTTGAACGCGTCCGGCAGCACGTCTTCCAGCACGCCGGTCATGGTTAAATGGGTTTTGTTTTCGATGCCTTTTGACGCAGATACCAGTATTGTCTGATCAGACAGATATGGCGCAAACTTTAAAGCGGTTTCTCTCATGACATGGGAGGGGACCACCACAAGAACCAGATCTTTGTCCGACACAACACCGGCAATATCATTCGACGGCACGATATTTTCCGAAAGGGGAATTTCCGGCAGAAACAGTTTATTCTCATGAGAATCGGCAATGCTGTCTCTTACTTCCTTTTCATAAACCCACAGCTCAACCCGATACCCCTTCATGCCGAGCAGGCTTGCCAGCGCTGTTCCCCAGCTGCCGGCGCCAACCACGCCGATTCTTGCGGCTTCAGCATCCATATTAATCTTCCTTCTCAAAACCATCAGCAGGTTCGGCCCCATCAGCACTCTCAGAAGCCTCACCATTCTCACCATCACCATTCTCGACAAGTCTTGCCGCACCGACCAGCCGTTCCGCAGGATCCATAACCATGAGCCGCACGCCCTGGGTGTTCCGGCTGATAACCGATATACCGGCAATCTGCAGCCGGATAATTTTTCCGATATCCGTGATCAGCATAACTTCATCTTCTTCATCCACAGCCAGAATGGTCATGACACGACCGTTTCGGACGCTCGTTTTAATGGTGATAACGCCTTTTCCGCCGCGTTTCTGGACCGGATATTCATCAATCAGCGTCCGTTTTCCATAACCGTTTTCTGTGGCTGTAAACAGCGTCTGACCGTGGGACAATACCTCCATACCCACCAGGTGATCATCTTTACCCAGATTAAGACCCCGGACACCGCTGGCGGTCCGTCCGGTGGGACGCACATCGGATTCATGGAACCGGATGGATTTACCCAGCGATGAACATAAGAATACGTTCTGGGTTCCGTCCGTCATCCGGGCCGCTATCAGCTCATCATCTTCCCTTAAGTTAACGGCAATGATCCCGCCGGCACGCGGCCGGCTGTATGACATAATATCCGTTTTTTTAACAACGCCCAGTCGTGTGGCCATAATCACATGATTGCCCGGCTCAAAATTCGGAACGGCCAGAACGGTGGCCAGTTTTTCATCAGGCCCCAGATTTAATAAGTTGACAACCGCCTTGCCGCGACTGGTCCGGCTGCTCTGGGGAAGATCATATACCTTGCACCAGTAGAGGCGTCCCAGATTCGTAAAAAACAAAAAGGTATGATGGGTTGAGGCAACAAATAAATGTTCAACAAAATCCTCGTCCTTGGTTCCCATCCCGGTTTTGCCTTTTCCGCCCCGGTGCTGCTGCTGGTACATGGTAATGGGATTCCGTTTAATATATCCGCTGTTTGAAATCGTTACCACCATGTCTTCCTCGGCAATCATATCCTCCATGGTGATTTCTTTAGATTCCGCAACGATCATGGTCCGGCGTTCATCCCCGTACAACTCCTGCATTTCAGCCAGATCGTCCTTGATAAGATTCAAGACAATCCGTTCGCTGGACAGGATCTCCTGAAAGCGGGCAATATCCTTTAAAATTTCAATATGCTCATGCTTGATTTTATCCCTTTCAAGACCGGTTAAACGCTGCAGGCGCATATCCAGGATTGCCTGGGCCTGAATTTCGCTCAGCTCAAACCGGCGCATCAGCTGCTCTTTGGCTTCCGCCGGAGACTTGGAATTTCTGATCAGCGCCACGACTTCATCCAGGTTATCTAAAGCAACAATCAAACCTTCGAGAATATGGGCCCGGGCTTCGGCTTTTCTCAGTTCAAAACGGGTCCGGCGGATAATGATCTCTTTTCTGTGGATGATAAAATGCTCAAGGATTTCCTTTAAACACATCACCTGAGGCCGCTTGTTGACCACTGCCAGAAATATGATTCCGAAATTATGCTGAAGTGCTGTATGCTTATACAGCTGATTAAGAATGACTTCGGGGATCTGATCCCTTTTTAAAGCAATGGCAATACGGATGCCGTCCTTGTCGGATTCATCCCTGACATACCTTACCCCTTCCAGCTGTTTGTCCTTGATCAACTGCGCAATCTTTAAAACCAGATTTGCCTTGTTGACCTGGTAGGGAAGTTCCCGGACAATAATTATTTCTGACTTGGATTTTGAATCCTGCTCGATTTCCACCTTGGCCCGGATCCGGAGCTTGCCCCGTCCCGTCCGGTAGGCGTCAATAATGCCCTGGTTGCCGTAAATGATACCGCCGGTCGGAAAATCAGGGCCGGTCAGGTGCTGAATCAAATCTTCAAATTCAATATCCGGATTATCAATCAAGGCTTTGATCGCATTACACAATTCCGTCAGGTTATGCGGCGGGATATTGGTTGCCATGCCCACAGCAATACCGGATGATCCGTTGAGCAGCAATGAGGGGATTTTTGACGGCAGGACCTCCGGCTCTTCCAGCGTTTCATCGTAGTTGACAGTAAAATCAACCGTTTCCTTATCAATGTCCGCCAGCATTTCATGCGCCAGGCGCATCATCCGGACTTCCGTGTACCGCATAGCCGCCGGCGGATCCCCATCCACTGATCCGAAGTTCCCCTGCCCTTTGACCATGGGATATCTTAAGGAAAATGTCTGGGCCATTCGGACCAGGGCGTCATATACCGCTGAATCTCCATGGGGATGATACTTACCAATCACATCACCGACGATTCTTGCCGATTTCTTGTTTGGCTTATTCCAATCGTTTCTCAATTCGCTCATGGCAAAAAGAATCCGACGATGCACGGGCTTTAAGCCATCCCGAACATCCGGGAGCGCTCTTCCGATGATGACGCTCATCGCATAATCCAGATACGACTGCTTCATCTCTTTTTCAATACTGACCTCTTCTCTTCTTTCTTCGACCTGACTCATAGCCTCTCCTGCTCAAAAAAACTTCGGGTATTACAATGTGTTTTACAAGCGCTTCCGTGATGTCCCTGCAAGACCTTCATAAAAGGCATTGCGCGGCTCTTAAACCTTGACTTTATAAATTTTCCCGATCTTTCACTCACATTTCTTTTCAGGAAATATCTAATTATTTAATTAACTATTTGTTTATTATTTACTGATAAATCCGAGCGAGGCTAACCCCAAGATCACTTCATAGACGATCAGCGTTGTAAAATTTCCAAATGCAAAATATACAATACCACCGCCGACAATTACCGGGACACCCATCAGAACCATTGTGCCCACTTTTCTGCTGATTGCTGACATCTCCATTTACTATCTCCTTATTCCGTAAAATTATGCTTCTATAATCATGGCCATCCCCATGCCGCCGCCGATGCACATGGAAATCAGGCCGGTGTTTAACTGATTTTGCTTCATCAGGTTCAGACAGGTCACCATCTGGCGTGCGCCCGTACATCCAATCGGATGACCAAGAGAAACACCGCTGCCCACCTGGTTGGGCTTATCAACGGGAATTTCCAGCTCCCGCATGCAGGCAATGGCCTGAGAGGCAAAGGCTTCATTAAGTTCAATCACATCAATATCCTTGATGTTCATAGACGTTTTCTTCAATACCTTCCGGATGGCCGGAATCGGACCGAGCCCCATATATGCCGGATCCATTCCGCCGCCGGCAAAGGCCTTAACGGTTGCCAGAACTTCTAAGCCCATCTCATTTGCCTTGGCTTTACTCATCATCACCACGGCGGCGGCCCCGTCATTAATACCGGAAGCATTGCCGGCGGTGACGCTGCCGTCTTTTTTGAAGACCGGCCGCAGTTTGGCCATTTTTTCCATACTGGTTTCCATGGGACGTTCATCCGTATCCACGACCACATCGCCCTTGCGCCCCTTGATTACCACCGGAACGATTTCTCTGGCAAACGTGCCGTCTTTGATCGCACCCAAGGCACGGTTGTGGCTGAGCAGGGACAGTTCATCCTGCTCCTGGCGGGAGATATTATATTTTTCAGCAATGTTTTCCGCGGTGACGCCCATATGGTAGCCGTAAAAGATTTCATAAAGGCCGTCATAGACCATCAGATCATAAAGTTCCCCCTTACCGGTCACTTCCATCCGGTGCCCCCACCGGGCTTTTGGCAACGCCATGGGCGCCATACTCATACACTCCTGCCCGCCGGCAATGATTACATCCGCTTCTCCGCACATAATGGAAGATGCGCCCAGCGCAATGGCCTTAAGTCCGGAAGCACAGACTTTATTAATGGTAAATGCCGGGGTTTCTTTGGGGATTCCGGCACGAATCATGGTCTGGCGGGCCGGATTCTGGCCCTGGGCGGCCATAAGGACATTTCCCATAATCACTTCATCCACAACAAACGGCGTGGCATTGCTATCCCACTCTTCCAGCTTACTCTCCAGATCGATTTTGCCCTGATCTTTCAATTTATCCGGGCCAACCGCTTTCATTTCATCACTAATTACCGGCCGCAAACCTGCTCGTTTAACTGCTTCATTAATGGCCAATGAACCTAATTCAATCGCGGAAACGCTTTTTAAAACACCGCCGAATGAGCCCACCGGGGTCCTTGCACCACTGACAATGACTGCCTCTTGCATAAGAGAATCCTCCCTGATATTGTAATTAAAATATGATTAATTATAATTAATTTATGAATATACTTTTTATAAGAAATATGCTTTCAGATAAATTATTTTTTGTATCAAAACACTTGTTAAAACACAAGAACAAACCACATGCAACATTGAATCCTTAAATAGATATAAGTAATTATTTTTACATAGAGATATCAAACTTGAAACAAACGGCTGCCTTAAATCATTTAAACCCAAATAAATTCTTAAAAAACATATGTGCCTGATCGCAATCGCCACCCGGATTCACCCGCTCTACCCGCTGATCATTGCGGCAAACCGGGATGAATTTTTCCATCGCCCCACAGCCCCGCTCGCATTCTGGCAAGATCACCCGAATATACTGGCCGGAAGGGACCTCCAGCAAAGCGGCACCTGGCTGGGAATTACAAAAACAGGGCGCATTGCTGCCATTACCAATTTTCGGGAACCGGCATTCGCAGATCCCCATGCACCTTCAAGGGGGCTTTTGGTCAGCAATTTTCTTGCCTCAAATCACCATCCGGAAAATTATCTGAACGCCATTAAAAATTCCGAAAAAAAATACAACGGATTCAATTTGATTGTCGGTGATATGAATCAGTTGTGGTGGTATTCAAACAAAAAAAATGCCATTGTAAAAATTACACCCGGCATTCATGTGATCAGCAATCACCTGATGGATACGCCGTGGCCGAAAACTGTGAAAACAAAATCCGGAATTGAAAAAGTCTGCTCCCAAAAAACAAAAATTAACCCGGAAGATATTTTTCAGGTGCTGGCGGACAAAACCCGCCCGCCGGACGACAAACTGCCGGAGACCGGCGTGGGCCTGGAATGGGAACGCATTCTGTCTTCGGTCTTTGTTTATAGTGATATTTACGGGACCCGGTCGTCTGCGGTAATTTTTGCCGACAATGCCGGCCGGATGACGTTTGCCGAACGCACATTTTCGCATTACGTGAACACCCCGATAGATGATGAAACCCGGGAATTTTACATCAAGATACCGGTATAATTCATTTGATTTCTGTTAATTACTGAATCGTACAACAAGGATTTTCGAAAACGCCATGACCGGCAAAAAACTTCAAAAATTTCTTTTTCCGGATTTGAACCGTAAATTTCTTATCAGGATCATCGTGGTCGGCATCAGTGCTTTCATCCTCTTTAAATATATATTAATTCCATTTCGTATCCAGGGCTTCAGCATGGTTCCCACTTACAATAACGGGGGGTTTAATTTTTCTTTTACATTAAAATACCTGCTTACCCCGCCCAAGCGGTTTGACGTGGTGACCGTCCGTTTTTCCGGCACCCATGTCATGCTGTTAAAACGAATCGTTGCATTCGAAGGTGAGACAGTTGAATTTAAAAAAGGTTTTCTACTGATCAACGGCCGGAAAATTGACGAGCCTTATGTATCCAAAAGACAATCATGGGACCTTGCCCCAAGAATCGTGAAAAAAGGCCATGTCTATGTGGTGGGAGACAACCGAAATGTGCCCATGCAAACGCATCATTTCGGACAAACGCCAATTAACCGGATCACAGGAGTCCCCATATGGTAAATCAAAAAAATATCATTATTACCGTCCTGCTGATGACTTGCGGCATTATTGCTTTTTTCATTTTATCGCAAAATGATGAAACAAAGATTAAAAAACAGTTTCATAAACTGGCTGCAAAGATAGAAAAAAATGGCAATGAACACGATTTAATCGCTGCAAAAACAGCCCATGAAATTGAACAGATGTTTACCGGATCCGTCCGCATTCAGATCCCGTCATATTCGGTTGATAAAACATTTCCCCGCAGCGAAATTTCTCCGCATGTGCTTTATGCAAGGGCCCTTTATCAAAAAATAACTCTTGAATTTCATGATTTTCAAATCCAGATCGCAGAAGGAAACACATCAGCCGTTGTTGACCTGACAGGCGTTTTTGAGGCAACCACCCGCTCCAACGAACGGGTGGATGAAATCCATGAAGCAGAATGCACCTTAGAAAAAATTGAAGATGAATGGATGTTTACGGGGATTAAAGGGGTGGAGGTGCTGGAAAGATAATCTTTCCCATATCCACATTCTTCCGCACATGTTCTGCCAGCCGGTCGTATTCCCGGCTGCGGGCATTTAAACCATACGCCTCCGGAATTTCTACATCCTTGACACCGATATGTTCCAGCCATTTTTCCAGAATTTCAGGCGAATCAAAAAAACCGTGCATATAGGTGCCCATCACGCGTTTGTTTTGTGAAACACACCCGTCATTATCATTACATGAAATGTCATTTCGTTTATTAACCGTGAGCAAAGGAAAACCGGAAAGTCGCCGGGTCTGTCCCATATGAATTTCATATCCCACACCTTGCACGCCGTTCCATGAAAAAGACGACAGGGTGGTGGTTTTGGGTGCCTTTAAAATGGTTTCAACATCCAGCAGGTCAAGCCCGATAGATTTTCCCGGATCTTCTTCCAGCCCGTCCGGGTCATCGATAAATTGACCCAACATTTGATAACCGCCGCAAATGCCCAGCAAGTGACCTCCGCTTTCCGCGTAGGAATGCAAGCTTTCCGCCCATCCGGTCTGTTTCAGCCATGCCAGGTCATAGCGGGTATTTTTAGATCCCGGAATAATGACCGCCCGAAAACCGCTAAGATCTATAGGCGCTTCGATATAGACGACCTGGACACCGTTGGTCTGCTTCAACGGATTAATATCTGTAAAATTGGAAATATACGGCAGACGGATGACTGCTATCTTTGGAATGCCATTTTCATGGTCTTCTGAAATGTTGTCAGAAAATTCAATGGCCACGGAATCCTCATCATCAATATGGATATCATTAAACCATGGGATCACCCCGACAACCGGTATGCCTGTTTTTTCTTCAATCCATTGCACCCCGTCTTCAAAAAGCTGAATGTCCCCCCGAAACCGGTTGATGACAAACCCTTTGACCATTTTCCGAAACTGCTTTGGCAGGCATTCCAACGTTCCCACAATCTGGGCAAACACACCGCCCTTATCAATGTCCGCCACTAGAATCACGTCCGCATCCGCATATTGAGCCATCCGGAAATTCACGATATCATTATCCATCAGATTAACTTCAGCACATGATCCCGCCCCTTCCATGACCACCAGCTCATAGGTGTCTCTTAGGCGATCTAAGGCGGAGCCTGCGGCATTGAACAGGCCGGAATTGTTCTTACGATACACTTGAGCGCTCTGATTGCCCAATGCCTTGCCGAACAATACCACCTGTGATCCGGATTTACCGCTGGGTTTTAACAGCACCGGATTCATATCCACATGGGGGATCAATCCGGCAGCTTCGGCCTGAACAATCTGGGCTCGCCCCATTTCCAGGCCTTCCGGGGTGACCCCGGAATTATTGGACATATTCTGGGCCTTAAATGGCGCTACAGAAACGCCCTTCTGATAAAATATCCGGCAAAGGGCTGTGGTGACAATGCTTTTACCCACATCCGACCCGGTCCCCAGCACTGCAATGCAGTTTGCTTTTTTCATCTTTTTATCTGCTTGAAATAGTTGGTAATAAATTGTTACCTGCTAATAACCAATGGAATAAAAGAGCCCTTCCTTTTTTCCCTTCATCACGACAGTATGCATTCCCACTAAGAAAAGCGGGAACGAGCCAAATTATATTGCCCCACCGGCGTTGAAATACGTTCAAATTCAAGGCACACGAATCCTGAGGAACGAGGCGTACGAATGTACGTTGAGTGACGAAGGATGAGTGTAACGAAGAAGTTGGGCGTATTACGACACCGGGATTAGCTCTCGATGCCGACCCGGGCGCCCACGCCTTGCTGATAATAATGCTTGATCTCTCTCATCTCGGTCACCAGGTCGGCGGCCGCAATCAGTTGCTCAGATGCCCCCCGCCCGGTGATCACCAATTCGGTTTTTTCCGGTTTAATCCGAATCATTTCAAGAATATCTTCTGTTGAAATAACGTCGAACTTTTCTGCCACAGCCGCCTCTTCCATGATGACCACATCATATAAAGCAGACTCAAGCGCCTGCCTGATGGCCTTAAGACATTTTCGACCGGCGGCAATATCCTCGTCCGTCGGCTTTCCAAAAGTAAATTTTCCCGTACCGAACTGCTCAATGGTTATCAGGTCGTCAAAACGCTCCAGCGCTTTTAATTCGCTGTAACCGCCCTTTTTCATAAACTGGGCGATATAAACCTTGAATCCGGCTCCGGCAGCCCTTAAGGACAAACCAAAAGCTGCGGTTGTCTTGCCTTTGCCGTTTCCCGTGTAAATCTGAACGTAACCCTTTTCCATATCTCCCCCTTTTTCAGATTGCATGTGATATAAAATAATTGATCGTTTTTTCATTGTAATTCATTGTCAAAATCAGATAAATCACATATCACTTTTTACTTAGCCATACGAATACTTATTACGAAAACATGAAAAAGTCATTTATATATTAAATTATAGGGGGATTAAAACCATGAAAGATCCGCTGTTCCAACCAATTAAAATCAATACACTGGCGCTTAACAACCGAATATATCTTCCGGCCATGCATCTGGGGATGGCAAACAATTTTGAAGTCACCGACCAGATTGTTGAATTTTATGCCGAACGCGCCCGCGGCGGCGTGGGTATGATTTGTGTGGGATATGCCACGGTGGATGAATTATCCGGCAACACCTTAAACATCGGTGCTCATAAAGATGAATTTATCCCCGGACTTAAGCGTTTGTCCGATGCCATCAAAAACAATGGTGCCCGGTCCTGTGTTCAGATCAATCATGCGGGCCGGTATAATTTTTCCTTCTTTTTAGACGGCAAACAACCGGTTGCACCTTCTGCCATCGCATCCCGGATGACCGGAGAAACGCCCAAGGCTTTAGAGCCTGAAGAGATCCATCAGATCGTGGATAATTTTGCCCAAGCCGCGCTGCGGGTCAAGAAATCCGGGTTTGATGCCGTGGAAGTCCTAAGCGGCACCGGCTACCTGATCAGTGAATTTCTATCCCCACTGACCAATCAGCGCACGGATGAAT
Source organism: Desulfococcaceae bacterium (assembly GCA_030145385.1). Classification (GTDB taxonomy): domain Bacteria; phylum Desulfobacterota; class Desulfobacteria; order Desulfobacterales; family Desulfosalsimonadaceae; genus SURF-3. Next base: position 11,008 of record JAQYVU010000022.1, on the reverse strand, counting down.
ATGGAGGCTCTCTTGAAAACCGGATGCGTTTTGGCTTAGATATTATGAAAGCCATTCGGATACAGGTAGGCGATGACTTTCCGGTTATTGTCCGAATGAACGGAAATGATTTCATGCCCGGCGGACAGGGAAGCGAAGAACTCCGGCTTTATGCCAAAGCGCTTGTTGAAGAGGCCGGCGTGGATGCCCTGTGTATTAATGTGGGCTGGCATGAAGCCAGAGTGCCGCAGATTACATCATCTGTTCCCCGTGGCGCATTTGCCTATCTTTCCCGGGGGATCAAGGAACTCGTTAATGTCCCGGTCATTGCCAGCCATCGCATCAATGATCCGGATACGGCCCGCGAACTCATTGCCGACGGCATGTGCGACATGGTGGCCATGGGCCGGAGCCTGATCGCCGATCCGTATCTGCCGGAAAAAGCAAAAGAAGGCCGGGATGAGGAAATTCTGCACTGTATTGCCTGCGCCCAGGGATGCTTTGACAACCTGTTCAAACTCAAACATGTTGAATGCTTATGTAATCCAAAAGCGGGATATGAATGTGACACGGATTGCGGAATTGCAGAAACCCCTAAAAAAGTCATGGTCATCGGCGGCGGCGCTGCCGGAATGAACGCGGCTATTGCCGCCTCAGATCGCGGCCACCAGGTAACATTGTATGAAAAAGGTGACGAACTCGGCGGCCAATTATACCTGGCTGCTGCCCCTCCGGGCCGGAAAGAATTCTCGGAACTGGCATATGATCTGGAAACCCAGGTGTATTATCGGGACATCGATATCTGCTTAAACCAGATCGTGGATGAAACGCTCATCGCCCAGGAAAAGCCGGATCACATTATTCTGGCCACCGGCGCAACACCCATGACGCCCCCCATTCCAGGCGTTGAACTTCCGCATGTAGTCCAGTCCTGGGACGTGCTGGCCGGTCAGGTGTATACCGGAAAACGCGTGGTGATCGTCGGCGGCGGTGCCGTCGGTGTCGAAACCGCCTTGCTGCTGGCGGAAAAAGGCACCCTTTCCGCTGATGTTTTAAAATTCCTGTTTGTCAATAAAGCCGAGACCCCGGAAGTACTCTATGAAATGGCAACTCAAGGAACCAAGCAGATCACCATTATTGAAATGATCGACAAGATCGGCAAGGATTTCGGTAAAACCACCCGATGGGGCATGCTGCAGGATGTCACCCGCTATGGAGTGGCGTCTAAAGTCACTGCCAAAGCGCTGGAAATAACGCCTGCCGGTATCAAGATAGAAACCGCTGACGGTGTGGAAGAAATCCCGGCAGACACGGTGGTGATGGCGGCCGGCTCCAGGTCCTGCAATGACCTTGCCGCAATCATAGAGGCAAAAGGGATTGCCTGTGATATTATCGGAGATGCCAAAAATATCGGCATGGCGTTTGATGCGGTTCATCAGGGGTTTAAGGCGGGCATAAACATCTGATGATTTCGTAAAAAGCCCAACTTCTGCGTTGCACTTCATCCTTCGTCGCTCAACGTACATTCGTACGCCTCGCTCCTCAGGATTTGTGCGCCTTGAATTTGAGCTTTTTTCTTTGCCATTAATCTTCTCATATTCTTAAACATAAATAGGAAATCACGATAGGAAAAATAATGATCGACGCATACCTGAAACATAAGCAGGAACGTGAAGCACAGGGCATCCCGGCAAAACCGTTAACCGACGAACAGGTTCAGGCACTGACCGGCCTTTTGAAGAACCCGAACGGCCAGGATGAAACCCTGCTGCTTGATCTGATCACCCACCGCGTGCCGGCCGGCGTGGATGAGGCCGCTAAAGTCAAAGCGGGGTTTTTGTATGATATTGCCAAAAACAAATGCCAGTCACCTTTAATTTCCCCGCAGAAAGCCGTTTTTCTGCTGTCCACCATGGGGGGCGGATACAACATTGCCCCTTTAATTGACTTACTGGATAATGCCGACCTGGCGCCGGATGCCGCAACCGCGCTTTCAAGATCGATTCTGATCTTTGATGCGTTTGACGAGATATTTGAAAAGTCAAAAACCAATTCATTTGCCCGGCAGGTGGTTGATGCCTGGGCAGACGCCCAATGGTTTACCGAAAAACCGACGCTGCCGGAAAAGCTGACTTATACGGTGTTTAAGGTGGAAGGCGAAATCAATACCGATGACTTCTCCCCGGCTTCAGAAGCCTGGAGCCGTCCGGATATCCCGTTGCACGCTCTATGCATGCTGTCTTCCCGCACCCCGGACAATACCATTGACACCATCCGTCAATTGAAACAAAAAGGGTTTCCCATCGCCTTTGTCGGTGATGTGGTGGGTACCGGGTCTTCCAGAAAATCAGCCTCCAATTCCGTCATCTGGCATATCGGCGAGGACATTCCCTACCTTCCGAATAAACGCCGGGGCGGCGTGGTTCTGGGCAGCACCATTGCCCCTATTTTTTTTAATTCCCTTGAAGACGCCGGAGCGCTGCCAATTGAATGTGATGTGAGCCGGATCAAAAATGGAGACACCATTACCATATTCTCTAATGAAAACAGAATCATCAATGAGAATACCGGGGAAGAACTGGCCCGATTTCACTTAAAAACAAATGTTATTGCAGATGAAGTGCGGGCCGGCGGCCGTATTCCTTTGATTATCGGACGAACACTGACCGAAAAAGCGAGAAAGGCCCTCGGGTTTTCATCTTCTGATGTCTTTGAAAACCCGCCGGTTTGCAAGATGCCGGCAAAAGGGTACACCCAGGCCCAGAAAATGGTCGGCCGGGCCTGCGGATGCGCCGGGATTCTCCCCGGAGAATATTGCGAGCCCAAAATCGCCACAGTCGGCTCCCAGGATACCACCGGTCCCATGACCCGGGATGAGATCAAGGAACTGGCCTGCATGAAATTTTCCGCAGACCTCGTGATGCAGTCCTTCTGTCACACCGCCGCTTACCCCAAGGCGGTGGATATAAAAATGCAGAACAGCCTGCATGAATTTATCAAAAACCGCGGCGGCGTGGCGCTGCTTCCAGGCGACGGCATCATTCATGCGTGGCTGAATCGCATGCTGCTGCCGGATACCGTGGGAACCGGGGGAGATTCCCATACCCGCTTTCCCATTGGCATCAGTTTTCCGGCCGGATCCGGGCTGATCGCTTTTGCCGCAGCCCTTGGATTTATGCCCTTAGATATGCCAGAGTCTGTTCTGGTGAAATTCACGGGCGATCTCCAGCCCGGCATCACCATGCGCGATGTGGTGAATGCGGTCCCCTATGCGGCCATCCAGAATGGTCTTTTAACCGTTAAAAAAGAAGGCAAAAAGAATATCTTTGCCGGACGAATCATTGAGTTTGAAGGGTGGCCGGAATTAACCGTTGCCCAGGCATACGAGTTGACCAACGCGTCCGCGGAACGATCCGCAGCCGCCGCAACCATTGATTTATGCACCAACACGGTCGCAGATTTCTTAAAAGACAATATTGAAGTTTTGAAAGGTCTGGTTGCCGACGGCTATGGGGATGCCGATACGATCCGGCAGCGGGTGATGAAAATGGAACAATGGCTGAAGAATCCGGAGTTGATGAAACGGGATCCTGATGCCGTGTATGCAGCTGAAATAGAAGTCAATCTGTCAGACATTCGGGAACCGATCCTGGCGTGCCCCAATGATCCGGATGATGTCCGCCTGTTAAGTGACATAGCCGGAACTCCCATAGACGAAGTGTTTATCGGATCCTGCATGACCGGTATTTCCCATTTTCGCCAGGCGGCAGAAATCCTTGAAAATAAAAAAAATCTGCCGGCCAGACTGTGGATGACACCGCCCACCCGGATAGACGCGCAGCACCTCAAAAATGACGGAATGTTCAGTATTTTCGGTGCCACCGGTGCCCGCCTGGAAACACCGGGGTGTTCTCTCTGCATGGGAAATCAGGCCCGGGTCATGAATGGAACAACGGTTATATCAACATCTACCCGAAATTTTCCCAACCGGATGGGGGATAATACCAGCGTTTATCTCGGCTCCGCGCAACTGGCATCAATTTGCGCTATTTTGGGTAAAATCCCGACCATTGAAGAGTATATGGGTTTTATAAAGGTGGAAGGCGGAAGGCGGAGAATTCGATTTCATAAATAAATACATCTACAAATACCGGAAGTTACACTGGAGGGCATAAAAGCCCTCCTCTACATAAGATTTGCGGCATTTCCCGCAGGGGCGGGGTTTATCCCCGCCCGTTAAATATCAAATTGGATATGTCACCGTATTTAAGATTTTGTATACTCAGGCTGTCGAGCGAATGCGCTTTAAGAATATTTGCTGGCAATCGTTTGAAAAAGCATCCGTTTATCCCCATACAGTTCTTTATCACAATCCGGACACAGACCATGAGAAAACTCCGCATCAGAACGCTTCTGAATATAAGACTCGATTGTTTCCCATTGTCCCGATCCGTTCCTGATGCCTTTGCAATTCGCGCAAATCGGAATAATTCCCTCTAATGTTTTCAACGATCCAAATGATTTTTCAATTTCAGCGGTGCGCAGCTTCACCCGGCTTTCTAAAGTCTCATCCGAGATTTCCAATTTAGACTGAAGAATGACAGCTTGACGTACTTGGTTCTTCATTAAAATAAAAACCAGAAACGTGGTGGCAGACAAATACAGAAATCCTGTCAAAACCTGTAATCTATGGGGATGTACCTGATTATTCATCGAAAACAGGATTATATTATCAAAAAAAAATGAAAAAACCACCCAGCACACAGCATAAATCAATGATATCGCCAGAGCTAAAAGCAATGCTGAATTATGTATTTTTGCAGACATATATTTCTCCCCGACAGCGTCTATTGTTAACGTTTGGGGTTAATAGCGACCGGCTTCAATGTCGTGAATTAAGATAATTGGCAGTGAAGTTTAATCCCGGCAAAAAACCTTGTATTTACTTTAACAAAAAAACAATCCCCGCAATATCGGAAAGATCCTGATAATTCTATAAGACTTTTGCCGATTTTTTTGTCAGCATTTATCCTACACGACACCCCGCCCGGCGCTGTGTAGGCCGATCCCTACATTAAAATAATATACTCCCTACAAAAAAATCAGAAAAAATCGGATACAATCCCCCGGGTTTCTGATGTATATAGATAGTAATTATTTTCTCTAAACTGAGGATTTAATATTTTTCAAAAAATAATCCCCCAACAAAAAAGTTGAATGTATCATAAAATTATCGTTATATATAACGAGAAGACGTAAAAGCAGCTCATAAGAATTTCAGATGAAAATATGATTCAGAATCATGAGAATACTAAAAAAGGCCAGCTGCCCGAATTATTCATGAAAGAATCATTTAAGATAACAACGCTCGAAAACAGAGAGACCCAATGATTAAATTAATTATCGCTGATGACCATTCAATTGTTCGTGAAGGACTGAAACAGATTATTGCCGATACTCCGGATATGACAGTCTGTGATGAGGCCTGTGACGGCAGTGAGTTAATTCAAAAAGTGCTGCTGAACAAATATGATGTTGTTGTCTTAGACATCACCATGCCGGGCACAAATGTCCTGGATGTATTAAAACAAATAAAACGGCAGTTGCCCGCCGTCCAGATCCTGGTCTTGAGCATGCATCCGGAAGAGCAATATGCTGTTCGTGTTTTAAAGGCAGGGGCTTCCGGCTACCTGACAAAAGAAAGCGCCCCATCGGAACTGGTAAACGCGATTCGAAAGGTTTCCACCGGCCGGAAATACATCAGTCGGACGTTTGCCGAAAATCTGGCGGATACACTTTTATCTGATCATGACAAACCGGTTCATGCGACCCTGTCTGATCGTGAATATCAGGTTTTATGCATGATAGCTTCCGGGGAAACCGTCAGAAACATTGCCGGATGCCTGTTTTTGAGTGAAAAAACAATCAGCACCTACCGGTCCAGAATTCTGCAGAAAATGGGCATGAAAAATAATGCGGAAATAATCCATTATGCCATTAAAAACATGCTGGTACAGTAAGGTTTTTCAACTTTCTTTAGTGGCTTCGTAAAAAAGGCAACAACTCTCTATTTAACGCATCAACTACCTTATTTATCGAGCGGAACCCGCACGGCTATTTTTGTGCCGCCGTCCTGAATCCTGCTAATTTTGATTCGCCCGCCAAACGAATGAATCCGCTCCCGCATACCGATCAGGCCGAATGAATTCTTTTTTGCAATCTCTTTTTCACTGATTCCGCTCCCGTTATCCGTTACAACGAGTTCAACCGAGCTGCTGTTTTTTGACAAATCCACCCAGGCGTCGGTTGCCCCGGAATGCCGGACAATATTGGTCAAAGACTCCTGGCAGACACGGAAAATGGCAATCGACAGATCTTCACCCAGAAAAATTTCTTCCGGGGCAATGCTCACATTAATGTTTATACCACTTCGTTTCTGATAATCCCCGGCCTGCCATTCAACAGCCGCCGGAAGGCCGAGATCATCCAGCAAGCCGGGGCGGAGTTCGGCGGAAATTCTTTTCACCGATTGAATCGCTGAATCTATAAGCGATATGGTTCCCTGGGCCTTATGCCTGAGCACTTCCTGATCTTCGGGGATTTTACCCTGGAGCCAGGAGATGTCCATCTTAATCGCTGTCAAAGATTGCCCCAGGTCATCATGGATCTCACGGGCAATAGCGGCCCGTTCCTGTTCCCGGCTTTGCTGCAGATGTTTGGAAAGCGCACGCAGCTGCTGACGGGACTTTTTGAGTTCTTCCTCGGCAATCTTCCGATCCGTGATATCTCTTCCGAGATACTGAACGCCGGCAACGCGCCCTTTCCGACGAACCGGAATACCTTCCAATTCAAGGACCGCGGGGGAACCATCTTTTCTTACAAGTCGCACTTCAAAATTACGCACCGTCTCCCCTTTTCCGACCCGGGAAAGGAGTTCAAGCAACCGGCCGGCTTCCTGCGGCGAGTAAAAATCACCGGGAACGGTTCCGATCACCTCTTCCGGCCGGTATCCGAGGAGCCGCTCAATTGACGGAGAAACAAACTGACAAACACCATCCAGGGAGGAAAGCAGAATAATGCCCGGACTGCGTTCCGCCAGGCCGCGATACCTTTCCTCGCTTTCCCTGAGCGCTTCTTCCGCCCGTTTTCTATCCGTAATATCCTGCGCAAAAACCGCCACCCGCGTCACTTTTTCAGAAGCATCCAAAACCGGAAAAATATTCGTGTAATCCCATATCCCCTGAAACTCGTCGACCACAGTGACGGGTTTTCCGGTTTCAAAGACTTCCCGGACATAATCCTTTCGGGAGATGGTGATATTGGAAGAAAACTTACTCCAGATACATTTGCCGATGATGTCACCCTTATTTTTGTTAAACCGGTTCGCAAACGTATCATTAATGTTTATTATGATTCCATCCGGGTCCAGGAGCACCGCGGCATCAGTAGTTGCATTCAGAAGCACCCCGGCCTCCCGCTCACTCTTGTTTAAAGCATCTTCCGCCTTTTTGCGTTCGGTAATATCTTCCACAACACACATGCCGCCATCGAGGTTTTTACTTTCAGAAAGAACCGGCACAAAATCCGCTTTAATATAACTTGTTCTGCCGCCGGTGACCGAAGTGTATTCCCCTTCATAATGCCCCGGCGATCCGGCCAAAGATTTCTTGACAGCATTCATCGCCAGTTGGTTGGTGACACTTTCTAAGAGATTAAAACCGATGAGTTTCCCCAAAGATGATCCGTTAATGTCCACATATGCCTGGTTGCATGCCCGGATAATGCCTTTTTTATCATAATGGAAAATACCGGCCGGGGCGGATTCAAAAATCAGGCGATACCGTTCTTCACTTTCAGCCAGAAATTGTTCCATCAGCCGGCGTTCACTCACATCACGGGCAATCCCCCGGAACCCGATCACATTTTCCTCTTTATCTTTGACTGGAGAAACCGAAGTATCCAGATATCCGCCGGTACCGTTTTTCCTGATGATTTTCCAATCAAACCCTTTTAGCGGTTCACCAGTTTCAAATACCCGGTTGAATGTCTGAAATGTTTTTTTAGCATTTTGCGCATTCATAAACGACCGGTAATTCTTTCCCTTTAATTCAGATTCCGGATAACCGAGAATATCGCACAACGCCTTGTTGAAAAAAGCCAGATTGCCGGTAAGATCCACTTCAAAATACCCGTCTTCAATTTTTTCCAGAATGGTGCGATATTTTTTTTCGCTCTTTTCAAGGGTTTTTTTTGCTTCAACACGATCGGTAATATCTAAAAAAGTCCCCACGTGCCGCAGGGCTTCACCGGCCGTATCACGGCTGACTACTTTGCCCTTGGCAAGGAACCAATGCCAGAATCCGTCCTTATCCTTCAGCCGATGTTCACTTTCATAAACGTCCGTCGTACCGCTCAGGTTTGCCTGCAATGCGGCCATTGCTTTTTGCCGGTCATCCGGATGAAGTAATTTTTCCCAGGTGCTCAAATGGGGCAAAAGCTCTTCAGGGGTGTACCCAAAAGATTGAGCCCACTGCGGATTAAATTTCGCCTCACCGGTTTGAACATTCCAGTCCCACATTCCGAGATGGGCCCCGTCCAATGCCATCTGGAGACTTTCCTGGCTGTCAAACAGCTGCTTTTCCAATTTTTTACGCCAGCTGACCTCACTTTCCAGCTCAGTCACTTTATCTTCCAGTTTTTTAATAAGCCGCTCACTGTATAGCTTATAAATCTCCTTTTCATCTTTGGGAATACGTTCCGGAAAATTCCATTCCCCCATCTTTTTTTCTTTGATTACATCCTGAAGTTCCCGGAAAAATTTTTCCCATTCCATATTTTTTACCAAAAACCGGTCCGCGCCCATTTTAAAGGCAAATTCCTCATCTTCGGTCTTGGTATACGTTCCCGTATAGAAAACAAACGGGATATCACAGGTTCTGTGATCAGCCCTGATCTCCCGGCAAAGTTTAAAACCATCCATAACCGGCATCAGAATGTCAGAAATAATCATATCCGGCTGGGACAGCAACGCCTGTTTCAACGCCTGTTTCCCGTTTTCAGCTTCTTCTACCGTATGTCCCTCGGCCTGAAGCATTTCTTTTAAAATCATCCGCTCAATTTGACTGTCATCGACAATGAGCAACCGCATACCTTCTGTCTCCTGCTATTGGTCCTGCTCGTAAAATAGTCCGTTAATTAATAAGGATAAACTTTTTGCTCTTTTGTTAAACATAACTTTCCTACTTTCATCATTACAGCCTTAACCCGATTTTCCCAGGATAGCCGGTTAAAAAACTATATTTTTAACACAATAATTTTTTCATATAAAAAATTCAATGATTTAAAGAAATTATTTTATAAAATACACATTTTTTTCAATCGGAATATAATTTATCAATCACGGACAGGCGTATGGCGGGTAAAAATTCTGGGCGGGGAGGGTAATATTCAAATAAAAAAGGCTGTTTTTCTTTACGAAGACGGCCCACGGCACGCAGCCAGTTTGACGACCTCCCCACTTTAGACGAAATCCAGCGGCGATACGTTGCCTTTGTACCGGATAGAACAGGGGGCAAGCTCAGCGGACCCGGCGGGGCAACGGAAATCTTAGGCATGAAACGGACCAGTCTTTACAACCGGATGAAAAAGCTGGGAATAAGATAAAAACAGGAATTCAAATTCTGAAGAATGCGGCGTAGCTTGCAACCTACTCCGCAGTGACGAAGAATGCAGTGAACACAAAATTTAAATTTTTTGCGAAGCCATCAAAAGGAATAATCTTCCAGCCCCTCCCCCTTTTTGACATATTCCGTCATATGCTGATATGCATTGATGCTGTATGCAATCGCCGATGCCAGACGGTTGAAAACCAGGTCGTCTTCGTCCAGCACCTCACCTGATTTTTCTAGTAACTGCTGCGACTTTTGAACTAATCCCTTAAATTCATTGATAATTTCTTTTCTTTTTTTTTGCTTTTCCTGTTCCTTTTCAATGATCGGCATTAACCTTTGAACGGAATACTCGATTAATATATCCCGCGACGCATTACTGGTTTGGGATATTTTCTCCAGGCATGTCAGCGATTTTCTGCTGATCACATATGTTTTATGAATCCTTTCTTTTGCCACCGGGGCGACCTGCTGGATTTCATCGGCCACCGCCTTGAGACTCTCGAAGTCATCCATAAGATGGTCGAACAAGGACTTTTGGCGAATACCCAATTGTGCGGCAACAATATTAATGGTCTTAATGGTTCGTTTCGACAGTTTAAATGTTGCACGCACCGATTGCATGCCGGCCAGCTCCAAAGACGATGCCGGCGGCAAATTCACGTTTTTATTTTTAAATTTTTTCATGGCGCACCCCGCCTGTTATCTGTTTTCACTTTTCATTACTTAATGATAATATTTTTTTAAAATAATACAATAAAAAATAATCAAAGGCTATTGACATAAAACAAATCATCCATATTTTTTATACAAATAAAGAAAAGTAATGGCAAAACAAAATTAATCACGTAAAAAAACAGAAACTGATGGCAAAGAAAAAAGCTCCAAATTCAAGGCGCACAAGTTCTGAGGAATGAGGCGTAGCTCGCCTACTCCGCAGTGACGAAGAATGCAGTGCAACACAGAATTCGGACTTTTTGCGAAGCCATCAAATGGAGGTAAAAATTATGGAAGTAATCCGATGGACGCCCCAGCGAAATGTATGGCGGATGCATGACCAAATGAACCGGATTTTGGATGATTTTTTTGCCCCGGCTTTGGGCAATGATGATAAATTGTCCGTACGAAACTGGAATCCGAGTGCCGATGTTTATGAAGAAGACAGCCAATATGTTATCAAGGCTGAGCTCCCGGGGATTGATAAAAAGAATATTCACGTTGACGTTGAAAACAACATGCTGGTTCTTAAAGGAGAACGAACCGAAGACAAACAAGTGAAAGAAGAAAATTATTACCGCAAAGAAATGGCTTACGGTAAATTTCAAAGATCTTTCGCCCTTCCGGAAGGCGTGGATGCGGAT
>JAQYVU010000143.1 GCA_030145385.1 Desulfococcaceae bacterium | reverse complement strand
GGTAATGTAACTACCTGTGAGCATGATTTTAAAATACCGCTGCAGAAATATCAGCAGCAGGGATTTGACCGGATATTAGTCGATGCCCCGTGTTCCGGACTGGGAGTGATCCGGAGAAATCCGGACACCAAATGGGATGTGTCCCGCGAAAATTTAATTCAGTGCGGGAAAAAACAACTTGCCTTGCTGGAAAATATCAGCTCCCTTCTCAAAATCGGCGGAACGATTGTTTATGTTGTCTGCAGCTTTGAACCGGAGGAAAACGAATCGGTTATCAACGAATTTTTAAATGCCCATAAAAACTTTGAAATTCAAAGCGAATTTAATGATCTGCCATTTGATATTCGCCAGTTTATGAACCCTGACGGTTTTTTCCGGACATCTTCTCATGTTCATGACATGGATGGTTTTTTTGCCGCCTGCCTTAAAAGGGTTCGATGATAAGATTAATTCCAAAATTTATCGCATTGATGATTGCTTTTTTTGTCATCTCAGGCATCAGCACATATTTTACCGTCAGCTATTTTATTAAAAATGAAAAAACCGTTATTGTCCCGGATTTGGTCGGCGAAGACATTATCTATGTTCTCGAACTTTTAACCAACCTGGGACTTAATACCAAGGTAAAGGGATCTGAGTTCAGCAGTGATTTTGCCCAGAACAATATTATATTTCAGGACCCAAAGCCCGGGGAAGTAATCAAAAAAGGAAGAGATGTCCGAATCATTATTTCTAAAGGGACAAAAACCTTGTCCATGCCGAATTTAAAGGGTTTGAATCTTCAGCAGGCCCGGCTGATTTTGGATAAGAACGGGCTTTTTGAAGGAGATAGTGCAAAAACATATCACGCCAAAATAAAAAAAGATAAAATTATTGCTCAATACCCGATACCGGGTAAGGAAATCGTACGGGGGGTATCTTCGAACCTGCTGGTCAGCATAGGGGCGAGACCCCTTGAATTTGTAATGCCGGACCTGGGCGGTTTTTTTCTGGACGAGGCCGTGCTTGCTGCTGAAAAAAATCATCTTGTGATTAATTCCATAAAGACGGTATATCAAAAAAACAAAACAGCCAATGTTGTGTTAAACCAGGAGCCGCCACCCGGTTATCTTATCCGTGAAAACCAATTAATTAATCTTGAGGTGAATCGTAAAACAGATCATGGCCAAATAAATACCCGCCGGGGAAAGCAAAAGAACGCTGTGTTCAGATATCGCCTTCCGGCAGGATATCTAAAGCAGAATATCCGGGTTGAACTCAGAAGTTTTGACACGACGTTTATTCTCTATGATGAATTGATGAAGCCTGAAAGAGAAATATGGGTGCTTGTGCCGGCGTATTCGGTTTCCGTCATTTTTTTATATATAAATGATGAACTGGTGTTAAGTGAAATTTACGATTGATGGCTTCGCAAAAAGTCCAAATTCTGTGTTGCACTGCATTCTTCGTCACTGCGGAGTAGCAAGCTACACCTCATTCCTTAGAATTTGTGCGCCTTGAATTTTGAGCTTTTTTCGAAGCCTTCCGAATCTGATTCCTTAATTGTTCAACACTATTTGACAAATTCAGGCAGGAGTTTTTATATTGCCTCTTTTATTCTATCTGATTATGATAAGAAAATTTTAAAAATTAAGACTACGGAGATTTAATAAATGAAACTGATTGCACCATCAATACTGTCTGCTGATTTTACAACCCTAGGCGATGAAATCCGCAATGTCGAAGCCGCCGGGGCAGACTGGATACACATAGATGTTATGGACGGGCATTTTGTACCCAATATTACCATGGGCCCATTTATCGTCGAGGCTGTCAATAAAGTGACGGAACTTCCCTTAGATGTTCACCTGATGATTGAAAATCCGGACCAGTATATTCCGGACTTTGCCCGCGCCGGGGCGGACTGGATTTCAGTACACGCTGAAACATGCCCGCACCTGAACCGAACCATTGATTTGATTAAAACTTCCAATTGCCGGGCCGGTGTGGTTTTAAATCCTGCCACTCCGTTAAGCACTATCGAGTGGGTCCTGGAATATATTGATTTTGTTCTTTTAATGAGTGTTAATCCCGGGTTCGGCGGACAGTCATTTATTTCAAACACCATTGAAAAAACGCAGCAGCTGAAACGAATGATTGATGAAAAGGGCCTCTCCACCTTGATACAGATAGACGGCGGCGTGAATGAAAAAACGATTTACAGTATTTCTGAAGCAGGCGCGGACGTGTTTGTGGCAGGTTCCGCGATTTTTGGAACCGGAGACTACAAAAAAACAATCAAAAACTTAAAGAACAAACTTAAGAACCCAACGTAAAAATTTGTAAATACAGATAATTTATAATGTAGAAAACCTGGTCCTTTGAGCCAGGTCAGAAATATTGGCTCTGGCCTGAGCGGTGATTCGGTTAAATTCTTAATCGTAATCTTTCTCTTAATCATAATCTTTTGGCGAAAGTCTTTCATCAAAAGACGGATTAAGATTATGATGATGATTAGGATTATGAAAATTGAGTATTGGTATCATCAATTTAGTGGACCATGTCCTTTGGGCTTAACCCAATGCCTGGCCCTCTGGGTCAGGATTAAAATAGAACTGCGATAATGGGGATGGTGATATGAAGCGTAAGATTCTTGTGATTCACGGCCCGAATTTGAACATGCTCGGCAAAAGAGAACCGGACAAATACGGCACATCGACCCTTGATGAAATTAACGCAAACATTGAAGCACACGGCCGTAAAACCGGTATTGAAGTGCATACATATCAGTCAAACCATGAAGGCGATATTGTTGAAAAAATTCAGCAGGCCCAAGATGTTTTTGACGCTCTGATCATCAACCCGGCGGCCTATACCCATACAAGCATTGCCATTCGGGACGCGGTTCTGCTTTTAGATATACCGGTCGTTGAAATTCATTTATCCAATATATATAAAAGAGAATCATTCCGGCATAAGTCCATGCTCTGCGATGTCGTGACCGGTCAGATTGCCGGGTTCGGCATGTTTGGTTATCTAATGGCGCTTGATGCGGTTGTAAATTTTCTTCAGCCCAAAAACATATGAAACATTATTTTCATCCTGCTTTTGTTTTACTTGCCGGTGTGATTGCGGCACAGATCTTATTCAGCGTTCTTGTCTATTTTTCCAATATTTTTCTGTATCAAAACCTGGTTGCAATCAAAAACTCAGGGTATGTGATCGTTCCCAACGAGTTAGTGATGCCCAGCCTTCAGAGCATCAAATCCGCTATCTGCGGCGGTTTGTTTTTCGCGTTAACCACCGGCGCCGGGCTATCGCTCATTACGTTTTTAATTGTATGCGTCTGGCGGCGGTTTTCAAATCAATCCTGGGTGCTGTTGGCTCTGTTTACGACTGCCGTGATTTTTTTTACGATAAAATTTAATTATTACATCCCGGTGACGCTGGCGTGCATATTGACCGTTGGCGCTGTTGTTTTTGCGACACTGAAATTTTGTCCGCATTCAAAAGAACGCGGTTATCCCCTCCTGGCCATGCTTGCCGGACACCTTGTTGTTATTGTTCTGATCGGATTAACCTGGATGCCTGTGATCAATAGAGATGTGTTTGTCTCCATCCGGGATAACCTGCTGTTGTCAAACCCCGTCGGGGAAAAGATTAATAACTTTTATTATAAGTATACCCTGTATCCGGCAGAAACATTCAAGTCCCTTGACCAGAAACTTCTAAAATCCTGCCGAATCCAAGTGGCTAACAATAAAAGTTTGTATCAGCAAATCGAACAGTATATGGTCTCAGAAGATTATTTGCCAGTGTATGAAAAATTTGCCCCTGATTTAAACGTTGATTGTGACAATGACAAATTGATTTTTCGACGTCATGGAAAGATAGCCTATCAATGTTCTACCGACGAGTTTCTAAAAGAACCCAAAAAAATCCTGGAATTGATTTCAGAAAAGACTGATCACAATAAATTTTTACGAAAAATCACATTTTATTGCCTGATTGCAGCCTCTCCGTTGATCTGCTATATTTTTCTGCATTCTTTTTTTATGTTGGGATTGTTTTTTGTAAAATCAAAAACATTACGCTTTGGCGCCGCGTCAACAGCTTGCCTGCTTATGTTTACTCTGCCTGCCATATCCTTTTACCATCAACCGTCAGATGCCTTGGAAAATGCGGATCTTGGCAAGTACCTGAAATCCGACGACTGGCAGGATCGTGTGGCTGCCTTAAAAACAATATCTGACCAGGGCCTGCGTATTGAGCGGTATATAGAACCCAATTATCTTATTCAAAGTCCCTTGATTGCGGAACGCTACTGGCTGGCAAAGACCCTGGCCGGAAGCAGAATACCGGAAGCATATCAGCTGATTTTAAGGCTGCTGGATGACCCCCAGCCCAATGTCATGTGTATGGCACTGTACAGCCTGGGAAAACAGAATCGTTTCAAGGCGAATGATCAAATTGCAACTACTGAGATTATTCGACGGATAAAGTCTTCCGAACACTGGTATGTGCAGTGGTATGCCTATAAAGCACTTAAGAGGCTGGGATGGACACAGGAAAAATAAACACGGTTTTATTTATAATCACCATCGGCATTATTTTAACGGTTGAGACCGGTATTCAAAAACTGCCTTTAGATCCGCTGATGAAAACCGGAATCGCCCGATGCCTGGAGATTATTTTGATCTTAATGGCATTCAGGTTTTTTAACAGTGGTTTGGCAGCCATTGGATTGTCTTGTGATCGGATTTTGCCTGGATTCAAAAAAGGGCTGATCTGGTCCGCAAGTTTTGGCTTCCTGGCTGTCTTGATCGGTGCATTATTGTATTTTTCAGGAATCAATCCGTTTTCACTGTTTCATGTCAGGCTGCCGGCGTCGAAGACGGATATTGTTTTGTTTTATTTAATCGGCGGAATCATTGCGCCGGTGGCTGAAGAAATATTTTTTCGCGGTGTAGTATACGGATATGTGAAAGGGCTGTTAGGTAAGAAAGTAAATAAATGGTCGATTCCGGCAGCGTTAATTATCAGTACGTACCTGTTTGTGATGGCCCATCAGGGGAACTCAGGAATACCGGTACCGCAACTGGTCGGCGGAATTGTTTTTGGCATATCCTACGAATTTGAAAAGTCGCTGTTAACCCCGATTATGATCCATTCCTTAGGCAATCTTGCTCTGTTCACGGTTTCATTATTTTAAGTTTTAAGCGGCAACCGGTTTTTTAACTAAAAGTTTTCTGCATATCCGGCATATTCTGCTTATCCGGCCTGTCCATCCAGAACGTTCCGGACGGTTGTGGCCAGCTTCTGAAAAGTCATCGGTTTAAAAATAAATGCTTTTAAACCGATATTTGCTGCGGTTTTCTCATCGATTTGGGGGTTATAACCGGTGCAGATGATTACCGGAATATCCGGCCGTATTTCGATCATTTTTTTGGCCAGTTCATCACCATTCATTTCAGGCATTGTCATATCGGAGATAATTAAATCGTACCGATCCGGTGTTTTTTTAAATTCGTTTAACGCGTAGGCACTTTTATTATAGGTTTCAACTGAATAACCAAGGTATTCCAGCATCTCTCGGCCGGTATCAATGATGGTTACCTCATCGTCAACCAGAAGAATATGCTCCTTGCCCACAGGCAGCAAAGATTTGGTCTCAAGAACCTTTTCCGTGTCTTGTATATTTTTTTTATCTATGATCGGTAAATAAATAAAAAAATCCGTGCCTGCGTTGGGTTTGCTTGAAAATAAAATATTACCGCCATGTTTTTTAACAATACTTTGTGCTACCGCAAGACCCAGACCCGTTCCCATACCTTGGGCTTTGGTGGTATAATACGGATCAAAAATTCTTTTCCGGTCCTGTTTTGAAATTCCACGTCCTGTATCACTGATCGTCAGTTTTACATATTTTCCGGATTTTATATCCTGGTCATTTTTTCTGACATTTGACTGAAATTCTTCCGTATCAAGCGATACGGTCAAAGTACCGCCCTTGTCATTCATGGACTGACCGGCATTGGTCACCAGGTTCATGATCACCTGATGAATCTGGACCGGATCTGCTTCGATTAAACGAACTGTTTCATCCAGATTTTCATTTATTTCAATCGATGAGGGTAACGTAGCCTTTAACATTCGCAAGGCTTCCCGGATAATCATATTAATATTAACCGGTTTGCGTTTTTGCTCTGCCTGACGGCTGATTGACAGAATCTGGCGCACAAGATCTTTGGCCCGATTTCCGGCTTTAAACACTTCTTCAAGATATTGAAAAACCTTGCTCTCAGGTTCAATATAAATTTTAGCCAGTTCGATATAACCGAGAATCGCTGAAAGAATATTATTAAAATCATGAGCAATTCCGCCAGCCAGGGTCCCTATGGCTTCCATTTTCTGGGATTGAACAAGTTGTGCTTCCAGTTTACGCTGGGCCGTAATGTCGTGAAAAACTGTCAGGGTATAAAACTCTCCTTTAAGCTGAATGAGTTTAGAATAAAGCTGAACCTGAATAGACTGTTTGTTCTTGATGCGATGGGAAATTTCATAACCTGCGACATCGCCGTTTTCTATTAACTGGTCTGTAAACCGCTGCCGATCTTCTGCAGGAAACCCGATATCCAAAGTATTTTTGCCGATAACTTCATTTCGTGAATACTGCATTTTTTCACAGAACTTCTGATTTACATCCAGAACTTTTCCGTTTAAGTCCGTCAATGAAATCGGTTGAGGAGACAGATTAAAAAGATAGCGGAATTTAATTTCATTTTCACGAAGCGCTTCTTCGACTTTTTTCTGTTCGGATAAATCCGTTGTAACACCGATAAAACCGAGTACCCTTCCGTTATCGTCTTTTTGAAGAGTGGACGTCATATGGGTTATAAATAGTGTTCCGTCTGATCGCTTATGCCCGACTTCTCCCCTGTTATATCCACGACGCAATACTTTTTTGTTGATCGGGATCACTTCGTTGGCATTTTGCTCATCACTGTGAAACATGCTCAGATGTTTACCGACAAGCGTCTGCGGTGAATATCCGTGCATATCAGCCCAGGCTTGATTAACATAGGTGATAGTACCGTTCAAATCTGCGGTTGCAACCCCCTCACCGATTTGATCAACAATATTAATCAAGCGGTATAAACGTTCTTCGGTTTTTTTTCTTTCCGTAATTTTGCGGATAAAAAGCAATAACAAGGGGTTTTCAGAAATAAGGATTTTTTTGATACTGATTTCAACCCAGAGTTTTTTCCCGGAATGATCGGAGGTCTGCCATTCAAACACCTGTGATGTGCCGTCAATTGAGGCTTTTATTTTGGGTTGGGCATCATTAAAGGAGTATGGCGGGGCATTTGAAAATAATAGTTCAATATTCAGGTAGTAAATTTCTTCAGGTTTATACCCGAAGATATCACACAAGGCCGGATTGAAATCGACAATCTTTTCAGTTTCCGGATTATATAGAACGATGGCATCACTGTCAGCATCATAAACTTTTTTAAACCGGTTTTCATGCTGTCTGTGTTTTTTTGCTTCCCCGTTTACCCTTTGTCTAAGTTTTAAATTCCAGATGAGCGTAAAAAGCAGAAGAATAATGCAGATCAGTAGAGGCAATATCAATAAAGAACTATTCGCAACATCATTAATCATTAAAGTATGAGCTATTATATTTAGAGTTTATGATCGTCTTTCAAATTATATAAGTTAAAATAACAGAAGATAAAGCATCCTCACGGGCTTAGGGCTGCGGGAAAAAAACTTATTAAGCCCGGTTGATTGATTAAAGAAAAAATTATGACAAATGTTCAATAAGTATTTTCAGCATTCTTCGGATTGGTTCGGCTGCTCCCCAGAGCAGCTGATCCCCTACGGTGAACAGGGTTAAATATTCCGGGCCGATATTCATTTTTCGTATCCGTCCAACCGGCACCTCCAGTTTTCCAGAGACAGCTGCGGGGGAAAGATATTTAACTGAATCTTCTTTTGTGTTGTCAATGACCTTCACCCAGTCATTGGATTCCGCGATGATCGATTCAATGTCTTTTATCGGGAGATCTTTGGATAACTTAATCGTCAATGCCTGACTGTGACATCTCATGGCACCGATACGGACACATATTCCGTCAATGGGAATCGGATTGCCGGTTTGAAGAATTTTATTTGTTTCAGAAAAGCCCTTCCATTCTTCCCGGGTTTGACCGGATTCCAGGGGCGAGTCAATCCACGGAATGACACTCCCGGCAAGGGGAACACCAAAATATTCCACTGGAAACGAACTGCTATTCATTGTTTCAATGACGCGTCGGTCAAGCTCAAGAATGGATGACGCAGGATCGGCAAGCATTTCTTGTCCGGCCTGGCCAATAACGGACATCTGTTTTATCAGTTCCCGCATGTTATTGGCACCGGCACCTGACGATGCCTGATAGGTCATTGAGGACAGCCATTCGATATAGCCCTTTTGAAACAAACCGCCCACTGCCATCAGCATCAAGCTGACCGTACAGTTGCCCCCGATATAGTTTTTAAAGCCATCTGACAAAGCCTTATCAATAACGTTTCGATTAACCGGATCCAGAACAATAATGCTGTCATCGGTCATGCGAAGGGCTGAAGCCGCATCAAGCCAATATCCATTCCATCCGCTGGAACGAAGTTCGGGATATACTTTTTTTGTATAACTGCCCCCCTGACAGGTGACTATGATATCCATGTCTGAAAGGGCTTTTATATCAAATGCATCCTGAAGCGGAGGGGTTTCCAGTCCAACATCAGGAGCAGCCTGTCCGACCTGAGATGTGGTTCCGAAAAGTGCCTCAAACCCGTTAAAATCATTTTCTTCTCTCATTCGATCCATGAGCACGGAGCCAACCATGCCTCGCCAGCCGATAAATCCAACTTTTAGCATTTGAAAAACCCTTTCAAATCTCTTGATTTCTTTTTTAAATCAATGCAGAATATTTAGCCATATCTATTGGAACCCAAGTTTAAAGAATTCCAGAAATTACCCCAAACAGGATGGGTAACAAGAACTAATTGTACTTAATTTAATTTAATTTATAAAGATTTCTATTTGTTTGTCAATAACAACATACCCATAAATTCATTGTCATCCTTCCATTTTAAAGGGACATTGTCTTAAGTACTTTTTTAAATTAACGCCTTAAACCAAAGAGCCTGTTTTAAAAATGCCGATATACGAATATAGCGCCTTAAATATTAAAGGTAAATCTGTAACCGACATTATAGATTCTGAAAGTATAGCCGCCGCACGCCAGAAACTTCGTGCAGCAAATATATATCCGACTTCCATAAAAGAAGTCTATGAACCAAAATCCAAAAAAGAATTCACCCTGCCCTTTTTCCCCAAATTGTTTTCCCCAAAAGTAAAACAGTCGGAAATATCAATGATGACGCGGCAGCTTGCCACATTGATTACAGCCGGATTCCCTCTTGTGTCTGCCATCTTCGCTCTGATACCGCAAACCAGTTCCAATATTTTTAAACGGATTCTGTCCCAGGTTAAGGATGCCATCGAGGAAGGAAGCAGTTTTGGCGAGGCTTTATCCCAGTATCCGGAAACATTTTCAGACATGTATATCAACATGGTCCGTTCCGGGGAGTCATCCGGAACGCTGGAGCTTGTTCTGGAACGTCTGGCCGACATTACAGAAAAACAGCAGGCACTCAACAACCGGATTCGTTCTGCGCTCACCTACCCGGTGCTGATGCTTTTTTTGGGGATAATGGTTCTTTATTTTCTTCTGGCATATGTTGTTCCGAGAATCACTTCGATTTTCAGCGATATGGGTCAGGTACTGCCGGCACCGACCCGTTTTCTCATTGCCACCAGTGAAATTTTTAAATCCGGATGGTGGGTGATTCTTCTCGGTATTTTATTTATCATCATCGGAATCTCGCGATTAAAGAAATCTGAAAAAGGGATGTACTGGTATGATAAAACAAAATTGTCTTTACCCGGTTTCGGCAGCCTGACGACCAAGCTGGCGGTTGCCCGTTTTGCCCGAACCCTTGGAACTCTGCTTGAAAATGGTGTAACCCTGCTCAAGGCCTTGGGAATTGTAAAAAATATTGTGGGGAATCGGTTAATCGCAGATTCAATTGAAGCAGCTGCAAATGATGTTGAAAAAGGAAGCGGCCTGGGCGAATCCCTGGAAACATCCAACCTGTTCCCGCATATTTCAATTCAAATGATTCAGGTCGGTGAACAGAGCGGTGAGCTGGAAACCCTGTTGAGCAAAGTCGCAGACATATACGAAAATGAAGTGGAAACTACGGTGGTGGGACTGAGTACGCTCCTGGAGCCGGTGATCATACTATTTATGGGGGCAGTCGTCCTGTTTATCGTGCTGTCCATCCTTTTGCCGATATTTGAAATGAACCAGATGATCCGCTGATCAATCAGATGGCAAAGAAAAAAGCTTCAATTCAAGGCGCACGAATCCTGAGGAACGAGGCGTACGAATGTACGTTGAGTGACGAAGGATGAAGTGCAACACGGAATTTGGGCTTTTTACGAAGCCATCAAAAATGATATGTCATTCCCAGCAAAATATCATTTGATTTAATATTCATGGACATATACGGGTTAAACTTTTTTTTCAGTCGTTGCACAAATTCATCTTGTTGTTTTTGATTGAATTTATGCGCACTTGATACACCGCCATAAATATTGCCGGCATAAAAACCCACCTCAACAACAGCCATTATTCCGCCAATTGCGTAAAGCGATTCATCAAAACTTTCATATACACCGTAAATCAAAGCACTGTTAACCAGAAATGCAGTCAGCGCATCCCGGTATCGGCCGCAATACAGGTAGCCGCCGCCCGGAATAATTGAAAAAATCCCGGCAGTGATCGGGTTTTTTTCAGGGATTTCTGCATTTGCACTTAAATCGGATTTTAAATTTCCGGTATTGTACCCTGCCTGGTTTGCTATGCTGATGTTTGAAAAAGCGCTGCGCGCCCGATCAAAGTCTCCGGATTCCAGATAGAGCCATCCAAGATGATAATAAATTTTATCAGCAATATCTTTGCCGGCCGTCACTTGTTTAAGGTAAATAAGATTTTCGATTGCGGATGGGTAATTCCGGAATCTCTGATAACAGCGACTGATCATAAAAGCGCTTAAAATACCGGTATCTGTCGGGCCTTTTTGATCGAAAATATGTGTAAATTGATTTAGTGCCTCAATATAGGCTTTATCGTGAAAATATGACATGCCGATTTTGTAACCGGCAATCTCTATGCGTTCATCATCCGGGAAAAAATAAATAAATTTTTTATATTCTGCCGCAGCAGC
>JAQYVU010000142.1 GCA_030145385.1 Desulfococcaceae bacterium | reverse complement strand
ACAATAATCGCCTCAACCTGGCATTTTTTGGCGCAAAGACCGCATTTGGTGCATTTATCCAAATCAAGAACAGCAAAATAATTGGCTGCCCAGAAATCCAGGGGACGGGGGAGTTGTTTTTGAATACTGAGCATACCGCAGCAGCACCCGCAGCAGGAACAGACAAATTCAATTTCCTGCGTGTTTGAAGGCTGCAGCACCAATCCCTGCCGGGTATTTTCCGCCAGCAGATCAATGGCCTCTTGTTTTGAAATTTCCCGGCCCATCCCGTGTTCTAAGGCGGCAGCGGCTATTTCATTGGCCGCCATACAGGTTTCCTGCCGGTCAGTAACCTGGCATTTTTCACCGTCCATGGCTTTTTTCTTTCTGCAGATACATTCCACAACCGCAAAAGGGCCGGGAGAATCTTCAATCAGGACGGCCACCTGATCAAACGTACTGACCTGATGTTCCGGCGTAATGCTTTCGGCAACAGGGATGGTCCGCATCTGGGGAACAGCCGTGCTTAAAAAACTAATGCCAAACGAAGGGGAGTTGGTATATTGGGTAAAATCTTTGATAAAATCCGGGGTCAGGTTGTCGAGAAACCCTTCATACATACCCACCACCAGCGGCATGTTGCAGTAAAAAGTTTGCCCATCACGGCTTCGATACCCGATTCCGCCTTTTGATGCGATTTGATCCAGAATTTGTTTTAAATCATCCTTTGAATAACCGGATGATAACTGTTTCTCATATATTTTATCAAGAGACTGAAAACGGTAATCCAGAAAAGTGACCACCCGTGCCTCTTTGGGGGTAAAAAGATGCTTTAGTACTTTTATCTCAGCCCCGGAAATCGTTTTTGGGTATCCTACCGGGTGCTGGTCTAAATGTTTTTGGAGCACGCGATATACTTGATCTTCTTTTGCCATAATCCCCCCTGTCAGGATGTTTAAAAACTATTGCGCTTGGCCATACGGCGTTAAAATTTGGCTCAAAATACTCATTTATAAAAATAAATTCCGTTTTCTCGCCAAATTTTGCCTTGTCTTGCCTGCGCTCATAACGTTTTTCAACACCCTGATATTATATTGTACGTATTTTAAAAAGAACCTGTGAAAGCAATCAATTATCTAAATTACAGGAATGCTGTCGGTTAATCAACGCAAAGATCAAAACAACGCCAGGCAAAAATTATATGGCGTAAAATTATATTGACTTATAAAGTCAACAGCGTTACCTTAACACTGTAAATTAACAAGGAGAGCGCCATGCCCCGTCCCAAAAGAAGTTTTGCACAAATCGAATCCATTAAAGCACAAATCCTTGAAGAAGCTTTGAAGTTGATGAACCGCCATGGCTTTGACGGATTTTCCATGCGAAAACTTGGCAGCCGCCTGGGGGTGTCGGCAAAGACCATTTACAATTATTACCAAAACAAAGACGAACTGTACCTGTCTATTTTAACCCGGGGGTTTGAACAGCTTTACAACCGTTTCAGTGCGGCATTTTCAAGTCATCCGGACCCCATAAAAAGATTAAAAGCCATGGGCAGCGAATATCTGACATTCGGCCTGGAACAGTCAAACATCTATAACCTCATGTTCACCTTGCATGTGCCCAAATTCAAGGATTATGTCGGAACTCCCATGGAAGCGGCAGCCCAGTCTGAACTGGAAACCGCACTCAAAGTATCCGAGATTTTCATCCAGGCCATCATAGAGGCATCCGGCCGGGATCCGATATCCGATGATGACGCCCGGCTTCACATGATCTGGATGTGGAGCCAGATGCACGGATTTGTTGCGGGAATCAATAATACCCTGCTGGATTATATGCATACAAGCCCCTTAAGCCTGAAAGAAAAGATACTCGACCAGATTTTTGATCAATTTAAATTTCAGCTGAAAAAGGAAAATAAAGCAGAGATCGTATATCCGATACATCCTGTTCAGCCGGTCTCTACAAAATAAAAACCAGATGATAATAAATACAACTAAAATAAAAATGCAAAAAACTCCGCTGATTCTTGATTTAAAAGGGAATTCATTAGATGACGGCCCGGGCATCCGGACCGTGGTTTTCTTTAAAGGATGCCCGCTTTCCTGTGTGTGGTGCCACAACCCGGAAAGCAAAAAATCAGGCGCTGAAATTTCTTTTGATAAAAACGAATGTGTGGGGTGCAACACCTGCATCGAGACATGCCCGGAAAATGCGCTGAACCGCAAAAATCCGTTCTTCATTGACCGGAACCGCTGCACGCTTTGCGGCGCATGTGCAGAGGCCTGTCCTTCCGGCGCTCTGTCCATGGTCGGTCGAATAATGACTGTCGAAGATATTGTTGCAATTGCGGCAAAAGACAAACCGTTTTTTAAAAATTCCGGCGGCGGTGTGACATTGTCCGGCGGCGAGCCCACATTGCATATGGATTTTCTATCTGAGCTGCTCAGGAATTTAAAAAAAGAAGGTATCCATACCCTGCTGGAAACCTGCGGACTTTTTGAATTTAAATCATTTGAAAAAAAAGTTTTGCCTCACATTGATACGATCTATTATGATATCAAAATACTTGATCCGGAAGCGCATCAACAGTTTTGCGGCGTTAAAAACGATCGGATACTGGAAAACTTCAAAAATCTCAATGTATTGTCAGCCAAAAACGACTTTGAACTGCTTGCCCGCACACCGCTCATACCGAATATCACAGCAACTGAAAAAAACCTGACCCGGATAGTTGATTTTTTAAATACCCAGGGTGTTAACCAGGCCCGCTTACTTGCCTACAATCCCCTGTGGCATGAAAAAAACGAAAAAATCGGAACCCGAAATTCCTTTGAAAACGATAAAGAAATGACCACCTGGCTCCCGAAAGAAAAGCATGAAAGTTTTCGAACGCTATATACGGATAAAAGAATAGATTTAGGATAGTACCGACCGAGAACCGCCAATTTCCGCTCAGGCAATATAATAGAAAGGGGGGAGAAACGATGGCAAAAAAAGCACTGGTAACCGGGGCGACCGGGTTTATCGGCAGCCGCTTGTGCCGGGACCTGAAAAAAGATAACTGGAAAATCCGGGCACTGGCACTGGAGGGGGAAGACTGCAATCATATTTCAGGCGATGTCTCAGAGGTTATTTTCGGCGATATTACACGTGCAGGCACCTTAAACGGCATCGGTGACGGCGTGGATGTGGTGTTTCACCTGGCTGCCCGGGTTTTGGATTACGGGTCTAAAAAACAATTCTATGCGCCGATTTATGACGGCACCCAAAACATGCTGGATGCCTGTGCTAAAAAAGCAAAACGGTTTCTTTATGCCAGTTCCATTGCCGCGTGCGGACTTGGAAAACATCTAAAAGGTTTTACAGAAACCGATATTCCTCAAAAATCCGGCATTCCATACAATGATGCAAAAAATGATGCGGAAAAACTGGTCCGCTCCTTTCAGGGACGATTTGATAACGGGTGCACCATCATCCGCCCATCCAACGTGATTGGTCCGAAAAGCGCGTGGGTGGATGAACTGGGCAGGCAATTCCTTAAATCAGTCGTTCCCTTAATCGATGGCGGCCAGTACAGCGCCAGCCTGATCTATGTGGATAATCTGGTAGACGGCATCATTAAAGCCGGGACAGCAGATGCGGCCTCCGGGCAGACGTATCAGCTGCGAGATGACTGGGATGTAACCTGGAAACAATATTTAACGGATTTATCCGGTCTTTTGGGCAAAAAACCCATGGGCAGCCTGCCGTATGCCGTGGCATGGGCCATCGCGAATGTGACTGAAAAACTACTTACTCCCGTCGGCATCCGGCCGCCGGTCACACGGTTGGCGATGGCCATCATGGGACGCGACAATGACGTGGATACCTCCAAAGCCAAAACAGAACTGGCCTGGCAGACAAAAGTGTCATACCCGGAAGCCATGGAACAGATTGGTGAGTGGGTAAAAGTAAATCTGCTTAATGAATCTTGATAGATTGCAGCAGGCCGGGATTCCATTCCCGACAAATACAATATGCCAACCTGCAAAATTTACCGCCGGGTAAGAAACCCGGCCTTGAATTAACTTTTCTGCAAGGAGGCAACACCATGTTCTTCTTCCAACCTGCACGCGAAAAAACAAAATTTTCCCCAATCAATATCTTATTAAATACCCTGCTAAAGGTTTTCGCAGCCAATTTTAATTTCCGTCCCGGTTTAAAAAAATACTTAAAAAGCGACCTGGGATGGATTGATTTTTCCATTGGCTTTCGGACCGATTCCGGGTCAGTGGCATCAGCCGTTATATTTAAAAACGGCAAAGTATCGGTGACTAAAATCATCCCGAAAAACATAGATACCATGCTCACGTTTCATTCAGACGGCGCTGTTCTCAAACTGCTTTCAGCCACTCCTACGGAGCAGTTATTTATGGTGTTAAAAGGCCAGTTAAGCACCGCCGGTAACCAGTCGCACCTGAACCTGTTCTTTTTTTTCCTGTCTTTGCTGTTAAATAACAAGCAGAAGAAACTCATGGAAAAAGAGCGGAAAATTTCTAAAAAAGCACTGTTAAAAGAAACGCCCGCCCACAATAAAGAATTAAGCGATGACCTGCAAAAACGGTTTGCCTACCGAATGAAAGCAGACAGCATCGACAAAAACGTCAAATTCTTAGATGACCCGTTTTTATCCGAATACGGGTTAGATGATTTTCCAAGGGTAAAAGATTTTTTAGACATTCATTTTGAAGTCAAACCCGAAGTCTGCCCGGAACTGCCCAAGCTGGTGACGGACTGGCACAAACAAAACGGATATGAAAAAGATACAAACGGGAATCCGTGGAGCCCCATACTCAGAAAAGGGCATGCATTTAAGCATTTGATGGAAAACCGAAAACCACTGATCCGGAAAAACGATCTGATTGCCGGAACTACCACTACAAAGGATATCGGCGTGGTGGTTTATCCGGAGGGCCACGGCACCATGATCTGGGGGGAATTACTCACCGTGCCCCATAGGACCTTAAACCCCTATGATGTATCTGAAGACACATTAAATGTCCTTCACCATGAGATTTTCCCCTACTGGTCAAACCGCAATTTCAAGGAATGGGTGCGGGACAAATATGACAATCCCCTTTGCCAGCAGATTGATGAACGTTTTGCCATTTATTTTTTGTGGAAGTCCGTCACCATTTCCCACACGATCCCGGATTTCCCGAAATTGATGAGCATGGGCACCGGAAAAATGATCGCTGAAATTAATGAACAGATGAAGCCTTTTAAAGACGGCTCCAATGAGAAAGCCTCTCTTGAAGCAATGATTCTCTGCCTGGAAGGGTTGACGTCATATTCTAAAAACCTTGCCGCATATGCAGCGGAAAAAGCAGGCGCAGAAAAAGATGAAAAACGAAAAGCGGAACTTGAAAACCTGGCAAAAATCTGTTCCCAGATCGTGGAAAAACCGGCCCGCACCCTGGACGAAGCAGTGAATGCCATGTGGATATCCTGGGTGGGTCTGCACATGGAAAGCACCAATGCCGGGTTGTCTCTGGGACGTCTGGACCAGTGGCTCCAGCCCTATTTTGAAGCGGATATGGAAAAGCTGAAAACAAAAGAAGAAAAAGCAGAATATATTAAACACGCAGTGGAACTCATCGGCTGTTTTTACATGCGCTGCACCGACCACCTGCCCCTGACCCCGGATATGGCCAACTGGGTGTTTGGCGGCAGCTCGTCGGACCAGGCCATTACCCTGGGCGGCATGACGCCGGAAGGCGAAGACGGGGTCTGCGATATAACCTACATCTTTTTAAAAGTCACGGAAATGCTTTCCATCCGGGACCCCAACGTGAATGCACGCTTTTCTCCGGGAATCAACAGCGACACCTATTTAAAAAGGCTGTGCGAGGTCAATCTGATCACTTCGGCCACGCCATCCATGCATAATGACGATGAAGTAATGGCGTCGTTGGAAGAGTTCAACTATGAAATTGAAGACCTGCGCAACTGGTCCGCCACCGGATGTGTGGAACCGACACTGTCCGGCAAACACATCGGGCATACCAATTTTCAGATGATGAACATGGTGGCGGCCCTTGAAATGGCGTTAAACAACGGCACACATCCGCTGCTCAACTGGAAGCTCGGTCCGGACACGGGTAAAATTGAAGATGATCCGTTTAAGACCTTTGATGATTTTTTTGATGCATTTACCACCCAGTTTAAATTTATCATTGACCAGTCCATTGAATACAATGAAATGCTGGCCGAAGCGCATCAGGTCATCCGCCCCACCCCGCTTCTCTCGTCCGTGATTGACGGATGTATCCGCACAGGAAAAGATGTCACTGTCGGCGGTGCCAAATACAACAGCTCCGGAGCGGCGCTTATCGGGCTGGCGGATGTCACGGACTCGCTTCTGGTGATCAAAAAGCTGGTCTATGATGATAAAAAGATAACGCTTAAAGACCTCAAAAAGGCCGTGGATGAAAACTTTGAAAATGATCCCGCCCTCCACGCAATGGCTACAAAAAAAGTACCCTTGTTCGGGTCCGGAAGTGATGAGGCGGTGGCAATGGCGGACAGAATCGCCAAATTCGCCCATGATTATTATGGCAGTAAAAAGCACTATCGCGGCGGGAAATATGCGGTCGGGTTCTGGTCCATGTCCAACCATGTGGCTTACGGCACCTTAACCGGTGCATTGCCCTCCGGCCGTCTGAGCGGCAAAGCGTTTACCCCGGGCCTGACCCCGGAACCCAATGCATCTAAAAACCTGCTGGACAATATCCGGGACGTGGCCCGGCTGGACACGAAAAACATCAACAACAACATCGCATTTAATGTAAAAGTGATTCCGGCGGCAGAAGACTCCCGGGAAAAAACCGTCAATGACATGTTCTCTTATGTAAAAACCTATTTTGACTTGGGCGGCATGCAGATGCAGATGAACGTGGTCACCTCGGAAACCCTTAAAGACGCCATGGCGCACCCGGAAAACTACCGAAACCTGCTGGTGCGCATCTCCGGATACAACGCCTACTTTGTCACTTTAAACCGGGATATGCAGCTGGAGCTGATCGAGCGGGCGGAATTCGGAATGTAAGGGCCTATTTTCCTGGGCACCCGCCTTCGCAGGTATGACGACAGTCGATTCTTTAATGATGAAGAGAGGTTATGTTATTCCCGCGAAGGCGGGTATCCAGTGCCGTATATTCGAAATAATTACTTTTAAACTCAACTTGAGTAAACCGAATAAGCAGATAAGTCTATTTGATATCAATTTCGCGCCAGACTTTGCTTGATGATGAGAACACCAAAAGTCGACTGGTGGTCAGGAGAGTAACGTCACGTGATTTTATTGAAACAGACTTATAGCTTTCTCCTTTTCGAAAAGGTACCTTTGCAAATGCTCTGCCGCCAGTTGCATACCCGAATTCCCGTTTGGAGGTTATGACGACCCCGACATGTCGATCAACAGCAGCATTTACATATTCATCATGGATCGGAAATGATTCAGTTGTCCATCGATTATTTTGACTGTCAAAAACGATCATCTGTTTTTCCGCAACCAAAAGTGCCAGGTATTCTGATAACAGCACTTCATGCTCTGGAAGTTCTTCCACCCACAATGGATAGTCCCACCAGCCGCGCGAGGATGCCGAAATAGCAAGAAACCGCTTTGATGTTAAGACTGCCCCGATATCTCCCCTGGCGCCATACCATTGAATACGTTCTTTTAAACCGAGATCAAAGAAAGATATATGGATTCCTTCGCGTATCGCAATAACCTGTTTATCGATAATTTGGACATCTATTTAATCTTCAATGTCATCAGAGAATGCCGGAAAATCTGTTATCATTAAACAGGCAATGACAATACCAGTTACAACAATAAGATTTTTCATTTCAAACACCTATGCTCTGTCACATTAAATAAAATAATCAATTTACCGGATCATAACAATTTTTTTAATTATTCTCAAAAACAAAGCCAATGAATTATACGAACCCATGATTGTGAGCTGTATGATGCGGAATTTGATTGCGACCGCAATACGGTATCGGATATCAAGTAAGGTTTGGTTTTCAGAACCTGAAAAAAACAAGCAATTCTATCTTTTCCCCATAATCCAAATGACAATTTGGATATTTATTTTAACACAACATCTTGTGCCAATCACGATAATAAAAAAATAGAAAGCGTTACGTAAAGTTATCGATAGTCCGCGCTTTTAAAAGTTCAAACAATACTGAAGAATCCATAGACGTCTTCACCTCTTTGTCATAGTCTAAGCTATGGGTTTTCTTCGATGCACACCACAATATCTCTTACATGGTGGAGCCTTCGACGGTTTTGAAAAAAACATCCTACATAAACATAGAATATTCCTTATTGCATAAACTACCCGAATATCATACTATAATCATATTTTATTGATATATCAGAACCATAATCTAAATCGAATGGACGATAGATTCTATTCGTAACGATATTTATTCAACTTTTGAGAGGAGTTTGAATGAATAAAATTGTTAAAATTACTATTTTAGCTCTGCTTACTGCTTTTTTAACTTTCGGTTGTCAAAGTGTTCCTGAAGAAGAATCAGCACCCCAAGCAACTTCTGCTAAACCCTTACTCGACACCTCTGCAAAAATGGTTTCTGACGAATCAGATAGCAAAACAATATTTATGATTCATGGCATGTGGTGTGCCCCATGGATATGGGATAATTATAAAACTTTTTTTGAAAAACAAGGCTATCGTTGTATTACGCCAACATTACGTTTCCATGATATGGATCCAAATGACTCTCCAGATCCTCAATTGGGAACTGTCAGCCTTCTGGATTATGCTTCAGATCTTGAAAAAGAGATCACACAGCTTGATGAAAAACCGATCATCATGGGACATTCAATGGGAGGGCTCTTATCTCAAATTTTAGCAAGCAGAGGTTTGGCCAAATCACTTGTTTTAATTACCCCGGTGCCGCCTTCAGGAATCAGTACCTTAAAATATTCAATAATTAAAAGTTTTTGGGGGCCAGCTACCACATGGGGTTGGTGGAGAATACCCAATCGTTTGTCCTTTGATGCTTCAGTTTACGGCATGTTGCATTTATTGCCGCCTGAACAGCAGAGGGAAACCTACAGCAAATTTGTCTATGAGTCGGGAACTGCAGTATATGAGATAGCTTACTGGTTCTTTGACTCTACGGACGCTTCAGAAGTTAATGAAGCAGATGTAACCTGCCCGGTCCTTGTTATTGCTGGCAAAGAGGATAGAATAATGCCGGCCTCAGTTGTTGAGAATGTAGCCGAAAAATATGAATCAGTATCAACGTATTGGGAACTTGACAATCATAGTCATTGGGTATTGGATGGTGAACCGGGTTGGGAGGTTACGGTTGAAAATATCGCCTCCTGGCTAAAGAACAACTCTTAAAGTCATAGGCGTTTAAGTTAAAAAAATACATAATAAAGGATTATTATTGAAAACAGTTTTGCCTCGTTATCACCCGAACACTTGCCAAAATGTGCACAGCCAAATCCCTCCTCTCCTGTGCATATAGCAATAGATCTGAAGATATCTCAAAAAATATCAATCAATATGTAGTGGTCTGTCGAGATGAAGAATGCTGAAGATGTTTATCGATAGTCCGCGCCTCAGAAGGTAACAGGAATACTGTTGTTTTGAACCTATCAACAGCATTTAAAATTTATCCGGATGTTGTAGACTGAGAATGACAATCAAAGGTTTCTGTCATTGTTTTTCGCGAGCCATATCAATAGATCTCAAAGTGTCGAATGTCATGCTTATAAAGTTTGCCCTAAACATCAGTCTTTATAAGTAGAAGGATTTGACAAAGGGACCAAAACAATCTAAATAAAAAATAAATTTCCATTTTTTGAACATATTCCCATTTTAATTGAATCAGACAGGGGGAAACATGATTATAAAAGATCGATTTAAATTCTATTGCGCAATCGCTTTTATCTTTCTGGCTTCACAAAGTCTCTTAATCGGAAATGCCTGTGCTGCTAACCAGGCAGCCATTGACCTGATGAATACCAGGGCTTTTGCTCATACCCGAATCAACGAATGACCGGGTTATGGCTTTTAATCCTGAAACCGGCGACCTGGTGGATGCGGATTTCATACCGGCTGATCCAATCAATTTATCCACTCCGATTTGTAGCCTGATAGGGCCAGGTGGTGACAATGTGCTTGTTTCCGATCAAATTAATGATGTTGTTCAGCAATATGATCTTTTAACCGGGGCATATATCGGTGAGTTTGCCCCTGCCGGTGGTTTGGATAATTCCATTATAGATAACATCCGGGGAATTATTCGCAGTCACAATGATACACTGCTGGTCACAGTGGGAGGCGGCACCAATGCGGATTCCATTGCTGAATTTGACACTTCCGGAAATTATATGGGGGATTTCATTGCTAATGGCAGCGGCGGCTTGGGCAGCCCATTTGATGTTTTGTATACCGGCACCGATTATTTAGTCGGGGGAATAAACAGCGATGCCATTCATCGTTATGACACAACTGGTAGCTATCTCGACGACCTATCCTCAATTGATTCATTCCCTGAACAAATTACCCAAGCTTCCAATGGGGAATGATTATTCTGGCTGCCATGATAACACTTGCAGCGATGCGGGCAGCGCGTAAAAGTTACTTGAGGGAAAGTTTATAAACCCGGTTTTTGCGCGAAAATCTTTTTTATAATCATTCGGCAATGAAACACCGTACCGCCGGAACCGAAAACATCCGGTTTTGGCACTGAAGAAGACAATGTAGACATAACCGCAGCCTTGGCATTGAACTACTTTCGGATATCAGCTTTTCGACCAAATCAGGGATTCGATCAACAGAATTTACAATGCAAACAGTACCGGGTTTTGAATTGTGAATTTAGGCTTGTTGCAGAAACTGAAAGAGTGCTCGCCTTTAAAGTTTGCGAACCCATTGCACCACAGCAAACCGATTCTTTTCCAAAAAATCGGAAAAAAATCTCAATCAAGATATAGTGGTCTGTCGAGATGAAGAATGCTGACGATCCTTATCGATAGTCCGCACAGCTGAAAAATTTCGCAATAGTGCCGGTTTGGCTAACATTCTGCAATTAATGAGGTGCTCCTCAAAAGAATATCACATGTGAAGGGCAACCAGCTCTATAAGAATGCATAAGCAATGTAAGCGCTTAATCAAGCACACCTGCTGGCAAATTTTTCAATCTGGTCAGGGGCAAGATTCTGCGGCAGGAGTTTTTCATAATCTGCTTCGGTTTTTGCAAATGGGATTCTGTCAAACAGATACCTAAGGTAATCATATGGT
>JAQYVU010000141.1 GCA_030145385.1 Desulfococcaceae bacterium | reverse complement strand
TGCTCCAATTCAACGGTGCGAGCGGCCACCAGTTCTTCCAGGTGACCATGATACATTTCCAGTTCTTTTTTCGCCTGTTTCTTCGCACTGATATCGCGAAGTATCACGATGTTACCAATAGGACGCCCGTCGGCGCGTTTATATAGCGTGGAACTGAGCTGCACGTCCAGCACCCGCCCGTCTTTGGTCCGGCGACGGGTTTCAAAAAGATTAATTTTCCGGCCGCTTAACATCTTTTTAATGGCGGCTTTGGTTTCCGGCCAATTTTCTTTTGGAACGAAATCAATCTGCTTGCCCAGCAAAGTCTCGCGTGACAGGCCGAAGGTCTGTTCAAAAGCCGGGTTTACATAGGTAGCCACCCCTTTCATATCATAAACAACAATGGGGTCGGGTGACGATTCCAGCAGCGTACGGTAGCGTGCTTCACTTTCGCGCAAAACCCCCTCGGCACGTCTGCGTTCGGCGAGCTCACGCCTGGCATCCGCATAAAGCCTCGCTTTTTCAAGAGCGATCATCGCCAGGGCGGCAAACCGCTCCAGCGCCATAACATCTTCCTGATTCAACTGCCTGTCCGCATCCACCTGAGCAAGGCCGATCACGCCCAAAACCTGCTGGTCGGATTTCAATGGTATTCCGACAACGGACCTGAGTTTATCGAGGCTTTTATCCGGAATGCGGCCCGGCCAGCTCTGATAATCATTCACCAGAAGCGGGGCTTGCTTTTCCCATACATGTCCGCCAAGGCCTTCTCCGATGGAGACATTTCTTCCCAATTGGCTCTTAAAAAAGCCCATTCCCATCTGCATCTGCATCTGTGCGCTGCCGGGGGTCCGCAAATAGATGTAACCGTGCTCCGTGCCGGTGAGCGAAGCCGCCCGGTCAAGAATGTTTTCAAGCAGTTCTCCTTTGTCCAGCTTGTCAATCAGCCCCAAAGAAGTTTCGTGCAGGGCTTTCAGGTAGGCATTTTGGCGGTGAAATGCAGCCTCGGCAATCAGACAGCGGTGTGACTCCCGGCTCAAAGTCTCTACCTGCCGCTCCAATTCTTCATACGTCGCCTTTTGCTTCATTGGGATGAACCTTTACCTAAATCGACTTAGGCTTTAGTTGGATTGTTGGGTTTTCAATCTGGAAACTGCGGCAGCATGTGATTCCCGGCGCAACCGGGGATCCGTCTTTTAACAGCCTCAGGCGGTTATACGCTCATCTTCGCTTTAAAAAGTATTATTCAAAGAATACAAAAATTAAAAGGCAAAATCCAGTATAAAGAAATGGCGGCATTTATCCGTTCCCGTCCAAACAGATATTTTAATCACTAAACCGATTTAATGAATAAAACGTGGTTCACATGCCCGATTTCTTACAATAATCAGCCTGCCACCCTTTTTATATTTTTTTTATAAAGTATTTAAAGAGTTATGAGTCTGATTAATTTTTTTCTTGTACAAAAATATAATTATAATATGCCTACATCTTTTCAAACGCCATTTAGCAAACGGACTTCAGGCTTTGGCGACGCTAAACAGATAACAGCAACCCATTAAACTGAGAGAAGAACCTTATGAGTCTAAAAAATGAATACAAAAACAAACTGACGAGTGCCGATG
The DNA here is from genome assembly GCA_030145385.1 of Desulfococcaceae bacterium. Classification (GTDB taxonomy): domain Bacteria; phylum Desulfobacterota; class Desulfobacteria; order Desulfobacterales; family Desulfosalsimonadaceae; genus SURF-3. Next base: position 9,907 of record JAQYVU010000141.1, on the reverse strand, counting down.
ATGCCATAAAACTGGTTGAATCCGGTGATGTTGTGGACTATGGATATTTTAACGGAAAACCCGTGGCATGCGACCAGGCCCTGGCACGCCGGGCCGGAGAACTGGAAAATGTGAGTATTTACACGGCGGTTTCCCTTCCGCCCATCCCCGAAGTCATTAATCACCCGAACAGTTTTATCTACATGGACTGGCACTGGAGCAAACTGACCCGGCTCATCAATGAACAGGTTTCCACCACCTATTACTCCCCTATCCAGTATCACCGCGCCCCGCATTATTACCGGCATCTGGTGGAGTCCCATGATGTTCGGTCCCATGATTACGTGCGGAAAACCAAACGGCCCCGCAAATGGATTTCCATCTGCCAGGCAGCCCCCATGGATGAACACGGGTATTTTAATTTCGGTCCCCAGACATCTGCTACATCCGCCTGCATTGATGCTGCAGACATCGTGATTCTGGAAGTCAACCGCAAGCAGCCCAAGGCGCTGGGCGGCGGCGAAGAATCGGTCCATATTTCCCGGGTGGACTATATTGTCGAACAGGCACCGGATGACCAGGACCTTTTTGACGCCCCCCTGCCGCAGCCTTCCGAGGTTGACAAAAAAATCGCGGAAAATATTATGCCGTTTATTCATGACGGCAGCTGTATCCAACTGGGGATCGGGGCCATGCCGAACGCGGTGGGCGACCTGATCGCGGATTCGGATTTAAAAAACCTGGGCGGCCATACTGAAATGCTGGTCGATGCCTATGTAAAGATGATCGAGTCCGGAAAAATGAACGGGTCCCAAAAAAACATCGACCGGTACCGGTGCGCTTACACCTTTGCCATCGGCAGCAAGAAACTGTATGATTTTATTGATAACAATCCGGCGCTGGCCGCCTATAACGTGGACTATACCAATGATCCACGGGTCATTTCCCAAAACGACAATATGGTGAGCATCAACAATGCGGTGCAGGTGGATTTATTTTCCCAGGTGAATGCCGAATGCACGGCCGGGCGGCAGATTTCCGGCAACGGCGGGATGTGGGATTTCATCCTGGGTGCCACCTGGTCCAAAAACGGGCGAAGCTTTATCTGTCTGGCCTCAACGCACACGAATGCGGACGGCAAGATTTTTTCAAGGATCCTGCCGGCTCTGGATCCGGGCAGCATTGTCACCATCCCCCGGCAGATGGTGGACACGATTGTCACCGAATACGGTACGGCAAGACTCACCGCCCTTCCCACATGGATGCGGGCGGAAAAACTGATTAATATCGCCCATCCGGATTTCAGGGATGACTTGATTAAAGAAGCGGAAAAATGGAAGATCTGGCGGAGGTCCAACAAAAAATAATAATTGTGCGCATAAACAAATCAAAAATAAAAAAAATTTGAATTCCGGAAACACCGGGCTTGAGCAAAACATTCCGGCAAGGAAGTTTCCGGGATTCAAAATAAAAACAAAAAATTCAAACCCGCCACGCAGAAACGGTTTATAACGGATCTAAATGACCATATCGTTGGCCAGGTCCATGCAAAGCACATACTGGTCCATAACTATACAGACCGTATGTACGCTTACCTTCCGCAGCATTTTTTATATTTCTTCCCGCTGCCGCAGGGACAGGGATCGTTACGGCCTACTTTCGGGCCGGTTCTTACCACCTGTTTTGGGGGAACCGCGACACCATCGGTAAAATACCAGGCATCGTCTTGTTTGATAAATGAAGCGAGCTCATGGTGGCTGTTTTTTTCTCCATTAGCGGTGTATTGCGCGATAAATTCTACCGTGCCGCTCGCATCATCTTTTCCGCCGTTTTCGGTGTTGACAATTTCCAGGCCTTCCCATTCGGAATTGGCGGCCCAGTCCCGGGTCTGGTCGTCATCATGGTCGTTTCGGTGATCCGGATGAAGGGATTTAAGCAAAAAGTCCGTCTCCACTTTAGCATATGCACTATATCTTGCTCGCATGACCTGCTCAGCTGTTTCAGCAAAAATTTCGCCTTTGATTATTGGCTCACAACAGTCTGCATATGTGCTGCCGGATCCGCAGGGACAACTATTCATGAATACTCCTTTTTTATATTATAAAAGAATAGAACGCCGCGACATCCTGTTTCAGCGTTCAATTTTATTTCATTGCCTTCCGGTTTATACGGCTTGGGATATCTAATCAAGTCTGATTTTGACTCATTTAAAATTTTGACAAAAATCAACATACCCCCGCCTGACGATTCAGCGCTGCTGACGCCTCGCAACCGGCTTACCGGACGTTTCCCGCACCCGACCGTACCGCAAAAACAAACGGTCAAATACGGTCAGCTGAATCCATGACGCCAGTGCCATAATGTATGAAAAGGGTTCAGGGAAACGAAGAGAGATCAGGATTTTCAGTATCCGATGTTTTATTCTTCTTAAAACCGCCACATTATCCATAAGCTTCAGGATTCTCTGGTTTTGCGTGTAAATAAGCACCAGGATAAAACAAAGCATCAGTCCCCAGAAAGTCATTGGCGAGAGACGAATGATCAGGTACAGGGTCAACAAAGTGAGGATCATGGGAACCGGAAGCAGAATAGCATAAGGCATGGCCTTTTTAAGCAGAAAAACCTTGAACATCTGGCGGGAGCCCACTTCCAGGTGATGCAGCAGATCCTTTCTGTTCTCATCATTGTTTAAAAACCGGTCGCGGATTCCTAAAAACCGCCAGTTCCGGGTGGCCGGCAAGGGCTCCCGGATCAGTTCGAACCCATTGTTTTCCATCACCTTTCGGCTTAAATGATACCCGCAATACATCAGGGTGTCGGCCTCCCGATCCGTGAAGGAATCCATGGCGGTGCGAATCCGGGTTAACGCGCGGACCATTTTCTCAGAATCTGCCGGAAAAATTTGATTCCGGGTTTCACTATCCCCCAGATCAAACATCGCAAACCGCCCGGGACCGAATTTAAAGAGTTCATTTAAACTTTTTCCGCGAATCCGTTCCATGAGAATATCGTTTGCCCGCAGGGCCACATTGAGAAATTGCGAAGACGGATGATTTTCAGGTTTTAAAATATCCGATGCGTCACTGCAAATAATGTGAGTACAATTTTCGGCAAACAATGACGCCAGTCCCTGGTTATCAACCAGGCCGCCGTCCACCAGCCGGATGGTCAGTGGCTTTCCGTTCGCTTTATAGAGATTCCGGATCTGCAGGGGTTCGAAAATACCGGGCACACAGGAAGATGCCGCCACCGCCTGTCCCAGGCTGATGTTGTAAAGGATTTTCCGCTGTTCCATGGTCAGCCGGTCGTCGTTCATCCGGAATTTTTTTAAAAATCCAATGGGATCGTCGCCGGCTTCATGCCCGATGCGCTGCTCACCGACCGCAATACTTGTGAACTGCCACAGGTGGCCGGTATTCAACGATGTGGCGTTAATGATCAAAAACGGGACTCGGGTGCCAGTTTTAAGATTGGCGGCCAGCGGCCGGATGGAGATGTTTTTCAGCAGATTCCACGCCTGCTTTGTCCCCGAAGCGTACTTTTGCGAGATTGGCTGGTAAAAATACCTTGTTAAAAGCTCGGCCAGCCGCTCGGTATTTGAAAAATCGGCGGCCAGCATCCGGGTATTTTTGCCCGGATTCAGAAAGGTACGCATAAGCATGTTTTTCTGAACAGCTGCCAGAAAATCAACTTCAATTTCCGCAACCAGCCGGATATAAGCTTCCCGGCCCGGAGCCTCCTGACCTTCCGGCGGCGCTTGTTCCAATAGTGCCTTGACCTTGAGAAAATAATAAGCGGCAATAATCGAACCGCCGGACACCGAAGAAATCACATCGACTTTGCGGAGCAGGTCAAGCTCTGCCATCCGGGCCAGCACCCCCACATGAAACAGGGCGGACCGGAAACCGCCCCCGGACAGCGCAAGGCCTAATTTGAAGTCATTGCAGGTTTCCATACTATGTCGTCTTTTTCATGAAAATCGATTGAGTGTTTGTCCGGATAATAAATTCCCTGCCGGATCAGTCGCAATCAGTTAAATGATTCCGGATCCCGGGAATTATACTTTTTGATCTTTCTGTTGTTTCCTTTTAACTGGTAATAATCACCGCTGTAAATACCGAATTTGCAGAGGTCTGCCGGCGTAATATCCGATGAATCAATGGGCGGCAATACATTTCCGGCTTCAAGACCGGCAACCACCAGTTCGGAACAGAAAAATTTTGAAAAATCCTCCCGGATATCCGGCTGCTGATGGATAAATGTTTTAAACATCAGTTCCGCGGAATCCGCAAGATCAAACGGCTTGCCTTCCTGGTGAATCAAAAAGTCAAAAAACTTTTTTAAATCCAGTTTCTCACGGGTTGCAGCGCTGAGCGGCAGCCACCAGACATTGCCGTCATAATCTTTGATGACCTGACTCAGCCGGTTGCGCTGAACCCCCATAAATCCTTTATATTCCGTTGATTCCATAATTTCGTTGAATATTCCTGCCTGGGGGGTATCGTCGATCATCAGTTTGGTCTGTAAAACAACTCCGGAATGTGACACACACGACCGGGTAATCCATTTAAAAACATCCGACATTATGCAGTTGCCGCCAAAAGCAATAATATCTCCGGGTTTCATCCGGTCACGAACATCCGCGTAATTAGCTCTTTTCCAGGCCATATGATTCCTCCTTTTGTTGGTACAATTCTGATGGCTTCACAACTCTGCACGGCACTTCATTCTTGGTCACTGCGGAGTCGACAGTCCTCCTTTTGCTGGTAAAATTTTAAATCAAAAAAAATTTCAATTAAATCCAAATTCCCCAAAAAATAAGTATCGGTTTTCTTAATTTGATTTCAACGAAACCATACCTTCAATATCGGCAAAGGCCTCTATTGCGGGGCGATCCGGCTGATTTTTTGCGGCTACATTTTCTGCAGAATTTCTTTAACCCGGCTGCCGTCGGCCGCGGATCCGAAATGCCCCATGATATCCTTCATGGCCTGCATTTTGTTCTTATACTTAGAAAAATCGATATTGCCGGCAATCCACTGGCGAAGATCATCATCAGAAGCCATTTGCGGCAGGTAAGATTCCAAAATCTCAATATACCGGGAATCACCCGGCCGGCCCGACTGTTCCAGGGTTTCCCGCTCCGACTTGGCCAGTTTTTTTAAGACTTTCACCACTTCATCGTCAGAGAGCGCCTTTGCTGCCGCCCGGGCGAATTCGCCCATGACCACCCGCAGGGTATTCTTTTTCTCGTCATCTTTTGCTTTCATTGCCTGCATCATGTCTTTTTTGATCTGTTCCTGTAACGTCATTTTTCTAACTCCTTGTAAAATTTTTTTCTTCACTGGCCGGCCATAAAATACAAAATTGAGTTCCCCGCCCCGGCTCGCTCTCAACCTGAATGTGACCGTCATGGAACTCGACAATACCGTGAACAACCGCCAACCCCATTCCGGACCCTTTCCCCACCCCTTTGGTGGTAAAATATGGTTCAAAAATCCGTTCCAGAACAAGTGCCGACATTCCGATTCCCGTATCACGAATAAGCAACCGGACATACGTGCCGGCTTTCAGGTCTTCAACGCTGCCTTCATCCGAAGAATCAATCCGGACATTTTTGAGTTCAATGAGAAGCTGGCCGCCGGCCGCTTCCATGGCAACTGCCGCATTGGCGGTCAGGTTGATAATCACCTGATAGACCTGTGTCTTATCCGCATATACCGGTAAAACATTTTCATCAATACGATATTGGATGTCAATGGTCGCAGGTATGCTTGAACGCAGAAAATTCGAGTTTTCCTCTATGATTTTATCGATCCGGATGACCTGCTTATTGATTTGTGCCTTCCGGCTGAAACTCAGCAGCTGCTTAACAACATCCCTTGCCCGTTGGCCGGCTTTGAAAATCTCCTCCATATGGGGACGATTCGGATCATTCGCAGATAGTACATCCAATACCAGCTCCGAATATCCCATAATAATACTTAATAGATTATTAAAATCATGGGCAACGCCCCCGGCAAGGGTTCCGATGGCCTCCATTTTTCGGGACTGCTGCAGCTGGCTCTCAAGCTTTCGGCGCTCACTAATATCGATGCTGACCCCTAAGGCGGCATACATATGGCCGTCCGGATCAAACAAAGGATAGGTACTGAACAGTGCCGGAAACTGCTCTCCGGATTTTCTGACCAGTATTGTCTCCCCCTTGAATCCGGTTTTACCTTCCCGCATGAGCTGATGTGTTTCCGGAAATTTCGCTACATCTTCCTTCAGGTGAAGGGCTGAGACAGTCCGGCCGAGAATTTCATCCCGCTGATACCCGAAAATCCGCTCAGCGCCAGGGCTGAATTCAACAACTGAGGGGGCCGGGTCTTTGGCATCGGTGATAATAAATGAAACAGCTTCCGCAGTCTCGAATATGGCGCGAAGTCTTTGTTCGCTTTTTTTCAGTTCATTTTCCGCCCGCCGCCGGTCGGTTAAAGTGTTTACAAATATAAACGCCCAGATGCCGGCGACCAGCAGTGCAGAAATCAAAAGTCCCAGAGTAACCAGCAAGGTTTTCTTTAAGGTAGCTCGAATCTCTTCCTGGTTCTTCGCGGCCATTCTCTGGTTATGCCGTTCAATCTGGAGAAACAGCTGCTCATGTTTTTCTTTTGATTTTGTCTCAAGGATCTGACGGGCTGTTTTTACATAAAAATCATAATGGAGGCTCATGATTTCCTGATAAAAATCCGCATTTGCTTCAATCAGCGATTTTTCAATTCCGTGATTTGTCATAACGGCATCAAGTGCCTGCAGGTTCTTTTCAATAATGCGGCGGTGATGGTCCATTTCACCCGGGTCCAGCGTGCCGATCAACCGGTACATCTCAAGTCGCGTCTCAGCCAGGGTCGCCCGCAGTATCGCCATTTCATTTTCATGGGAAAACGTTTTCTGGTAAACAGAATCAAGTTCCTTGAATCCATGATAGGCAAACCCGCCCTGCAATACCAGAAATACAATAACACACATAAATGCCATCATCAGGCGAAAAGCGATGGTCCGCATAATCCATCATCCTGTTTTCTGTTTATTTAGAGTTGAAAAATCGAGCTTAAATTTATTATCATTTTCCAATGAAACATTTTATTCCGGGGCCTTAAGCTTATTCTGCCGGATCAACAGGATATTCGGCAGTCAAAACCCCCATTATCCATCGGTTTTCAAAAATTTCTGAAATTTCGTAGTCTCTTTCCAGCAGATCGTATTTCTTCAGAAACGCTTTCAACGCCGCTAAATACTGATAAAGGCCGCCGTTGGTTCGGTTCCGCGCCATCAGGTCTTTAGCGGAATGAATTTTTACCTTTTCAATCATTTGCTGTAATTTTGTTTCCGTATAATCCGAATGTCCTTTAAATGTCACTTCATTTAAAATTTCAAAATAGCCTTTTCGGTTTGCCGGATTTTGAACCCATTGGGCTGCTTTGATCCACCCGCTCAGAATTTTTTTTATATCTTTATCCGGTATTTTTTCTATGCGTTCACGATACCCCCAGATGCATTCGGGAATGCAGCCGGCATAATCTGATGAGCTTGCCAGTACAAAACCATCCCCTGCTTCAACAGCTTTGGATGCCCATGGCTCATAATTGAGAATAACAGGAATCCGGCCGGAGACAAACTGTTCAGCCAGATCGTCCGGATGTATTTCAACAATGCGGAAATCATCGATCCCGAGCTGTTGCGTCTCCAGGTACATGTTCAAAAAATACAGGCATGACGGCAGTTTTAAAAACACGCCCAATGGCTGTGTTTTGTATTCAGCAATGCCATGGCCTTTATGAACAATAATTTTATCCCCGCCATGGGACCAGTTGGTTTCAGCCACGGCTACCACCGGTTCGCCGGACATGAAAATACCGACGACAGACCCTGCCATGTCCATGGCCAGATCAATCTTGCCGGCCTTGATGGCTTCTAAAATAATAATCGGATCATCATAATTCACAACGTCAATGCTGACCCCCTGTTTTTTCCAGAATCCCTTTACCTCGGCAACATGCAGCGGCGCCCAGCCGACCCAGCCGACAGTCGCTATTTTATATGAACCGCACCATCCCCAACCGGGAAAAAGAAAAAAACAGATAAGAACGGCCACGAGTTGAATCTGTTTTTTCATATACTACCTTCCTGGAATAAAATACTGAATTATGTACCGCAAAACCAATGCCATCCCCTCCGGTAAAACGCCACCTGACGGGCCGGGGGGGCAAAAAGTTTTATCAGTTTATCACGTTCGACTGTTTTTCCGAAACTGTTTGTTTTGATCGAAAAATTTCCCACAATGCAGAAACCTTATTTTTGAGTTTCAATAATGTTTTATGTCATGCTGAAAAGTATTTCGATGATCATATTGGTTCCATGATCGAGTCATTTATTAGTTCATAAAAACAAAAGGAAATCCACGAAATTTTTTAACGAAGAGAAAGTGGCGAGTTAGGATGTTCAGAAAACAGAATAATCAATATTAGTATAAAAATAATATATTTGACATTATTATACAAAATCATTACAAATTTTTCAGAGCTATCACGAAACAGGACAACACTATTAACCGACCTTTTTTAAGGTGATCTGTTTATCCGGTAATGATATGAAATTCAGGCGCGCTTCTTCTATTCTTGTTTACTTTTGGGTATTTATTTTTTTATTCACTGCTTTTTCCGTTGCATGGTCAATGTCAGACACAAACATCTCTTCTTCCATTCCTTCATCCGAACCTTCAGCAGACAAACACTTTCTTAAAATTGACTATCCATACAATCATACGATATTTCCGAACGATATCGCGTCACCAACGTTTAAATGGAGTGATGAAGCGCCGGTTTCAAAATGGCGGCTTGAATTTGATTTTGCCGACGAAAAACCGCCGCTAAAAGTTATTTGCGAGCAAAATCAATGGCATCCGAAAAACAGCGTGTGGTCGGATATCAGGCAGCGCTCTCTGGAAAACCCCTCTCAGCTGCTTGTCTTTTCTTTAGATCCCAACGGCCGGAAAATTGAAAATCGTCAAGCCGCTATCTATTTCACAACATCTGCCGACCCGGTCGAAGCCCCGATATTTTACCGGGATGTGCTGCTGCCGTTTCGTACAGCATTAATGAAAATTTATGAAATTGAATGGAAACTCGGCCACATTTCTTCAGCAAATTCGCCAAAAACGGTTTTAACAAACCTCATGGCCTGTGCCAACTGCCATTCCTTTCCTGCAGACGGCAGTGTTCTGGCCATGGATGTTGACTACGGCAATGACAAGGGCTCCTACATTATCAGTCCCATCGACAAAGAGGTGCATCTGAAACGCGAAGAAATTATCTCCTGGAGTGATTTCCCTCATAAAGACGGAGGGAGGACCTTTGGTCTTCTCTCCCAGATTTCACCGGACGGCCGATATATCATCAGCACGGTCAACGATCGTTCGGTCCAGCTGCCTGCCAACGGCATTGCCTACTCCCAGCTCTTTTTCCCGATCCAGGGAATTTTGGTGGTCTATGACCGTCAAACCAAAGAACTGTATTCCCTGCCCGGTGCGCACAACCCGGAGTTTGTTCAGTCCAACCCCGCCTGGAGCCCGGATGGGAAATGGGTCGTTTTTACCAGGGCCAAAGCCGATACGGATCTCGACATCTATAAAAACTATGTCGAAAACAAAAAAAAATTCCGCTATGATCTGTATCGGATGCCGTTTAATGAAGGCCGGGGCGGAACGGCAACACCGCTTAAAGGGGCGTCATTAAACCAAAAAAGCAACTATTTCCCGAAATTCTCACCGGACGGCCGCTGGATCGTCTTTTGCCAGGCAGACAGTTATATGCTGCTCCAGGCCGACAGCCTGCTGTATATCCTGCCCGCCGAAGGCGGACAGCCTCAATTGATGCGCTGCAATCAT
>JAQYVU010000140.1 GCA_030145385.1 Desulfococcaceae bacterium | reverse complement strand
GCCCGCGCCTGTCGCATGGCACGGGTCGTCATTTCAAATAAAAACCGGTGAAGGGGATTACGGGTCTGGAACCCGACAATCCGGTGCCAACCGAGCTTGGCATATATGGCCCGGACTTCTGCCGGTGTCTGACGAAGCTGTTTAAAATCAAAATGAAGCGGAAGACTGATAACTTCCAGGCTGCCGCCCACATAATAATCACCGGACTTATTATTCAGATACCACACCCCCGGATGATTCGTATCCCGGGTTTCATAAATTTGCCGGGCTTCTTTTTCACGATCCACCGGCCAGACATCATCGACATGCATAACGGCCAGCAGAAACCCTTCCGGATCCCGCAGGGCTAACGACTGCCCGGCTTCCAGATTTTTGGCAAACGATTCCGAAACATCCAGACAGACAGGAACCGACCAGAGGACATCATTCTGCAACCGCATCCGATCCAAGACCGACTCATAGTCCGAACGCACCATAAACCCTTTTAGCGGTGAAAAACCGCCAATGGCAAGCAGCTCCAGGTCACAGAGCTGTCGGTCATTTAAGGAAATATCGGGAATGTTTAAAGCGATTTCCCTTAACAACCGGGCCCGATCTTCAGAGACCAGAAGATTGACCAACCGGCCGCCATGGGCATCATTGATTGAATCTGTCATTTAGGTTACACCTGTTAAGTTAAAATTAGTGTTTGCCGTTAGAGATAAAAAACCATGGATTTAGCAAATTTTCTTTATTATATAACAAGGGTTCTCCATTATCGGCCCTGAAAACAGATGCACCGGCGCATTCGGCAATTATATGACCGGCGGCAGTGTCCCATTCCATTGTGGGTCCCAGTCGCGGATACACATCCGCACTGCCTTCAGCCACCCGGCATAATTTCAATGAGCTGCCGGCGGAAATAAAATCCAGCGTGCCATGTTCTGCTCTTTTCTTTTCCACATATTCTTCAAGCTCTTTGGTAGCATGGGATCGGCTGCCGACAATCGTAAACGGACGTGTTTTCTTTGGAGTCATGTCAATTGATGCGGATTTGTCGACAATCTGCGCCAGAGAAATATCCGAAAAATCAATGCCTGAATCCAACGCCATAAGATAAGCCCCGAAATTTCTGGCGGCAAAATACAGCTGTTTAAGTACCGGTACATAGATAACGCCCATAACAGGCTTGTTCTCATGCACCAGAGCGATATTAACCGTAAACTCATCATTTCTTTTGACAAACTCCTTGGTTCCGTCCAGCGGATCGACCATCCAAAAATACTCCCACTGCTTTCGAACATGGTAATCAATGCTCTTTCCCTCTTCACTCAATACGGGAATGCCAAGCGATGATAATCGAGACATGATAATTTCATGGGATCTTTTATCCGCTAAAGTCAGGGGGGACTTATCTTCTTTTTCCTCAACAGCAAAATCCTGATTGTAAACTTCTAAAATGGCGAAACCCGCTTCCACAGAGGCAACGATAGCCGGTAATATCAAATTTTTTATGTTCATGACCAATTATTTCACTTTTATGATATTAAATTAAGAGGTTGAGACAAAGCTGCACCAGCAGTATAATAGCTGTTTGATTTTATGGATATGTTTTCTACATAGAGCCGTAAACATTGACAAATTAAACAATCACATGTTCCAAGTCAATATATAAATCTCGCTTTCAACTGTAAAACAAGCATTGACGCTACTATTGATAATTTTATATAGTATAAATATATGTCAAATAATAATTCAACCTATGCTTTGATTCCAAACGGAAAGTATTCTTCTTTTAGGATCGGGGACGGAATAAATTGAACAAAGATAGCGAAGGATTTTGGTTTGTATTCAAGGCGCGTTGAAGGTCGCATACTTGTCGTATGAGGGATTTAAGGCAACGCAGAAGAAGGCCAAAAGACGAGCAATATTTTTCAGGTTCTTGAGTTCGCGATCCATAACTTTGTATCGCACCATAAATCTACCAAATACCAGGGACACCAAATGAAAGATGCTTATATCAAGAAATTTGATTCAGTCTACGGATCCAACGACAGTTATTATGGTTTTGAGCTTAGAAAAGAATTTACGGATTATTTTAAAGAAAAAACTATTAGCGGTCAAACCGTCCTTGATCTTGGATGCGGAGAAGGCAGGTATTCCCTGTTCATGGCACAGAAAGGATGCGATACGCTTGCGGTTGACCGGTCAAGTGCAGGAATTGAAAAATTAAAAAAAATGGCTAAAACTCATCGACTGCCCATTTCTGCTAATGTCATTGATATTGAAAATTTTATTTTTGAAGATAATAAATTCGATATCATCGTTGCGGCAACCGTTCTGGATCATCTTTCCGACGAACTGCGACAAAAAACCATCAAAGGCATAAAAAAAGCACTGAAAGCAGAAGGGACTCTTTATGTCAATGTGTTTACCGTAGCAGACCCAGGTCACACATTCAGACAGGATGCCCCATCTGAAATAGATTCAGAAAACATCAGTGATACAGCAGAATGCATGGAATATTATTTTAATTCCAATGAACTCAAATCGCTTTTCTGCGATTTTAATATTCTTTACTACTATGAAGGAATTGAACCGGACCTTTCCCACGGCCGGCCCCATGACCATGGATGGGCGTGCCTGCTGGCTCAGAAACCAGCCGGATCTGCCTAAAACCTGATTAAAACGTAAGGATTGCCCTGCGGCTTCATGCCATTTAAAACGGCTTTTGGCTTCATCAAACACCTGTTGATGCTGATGAAGCCAAAAGTGGTCAGTTATTTATCCGTATTATTTATCCGTATCAAAATCTATTCCACACTGCTTTAGCGACGCAACGCCGGCACCGACGCTGACCGTATTTTCAAACCCTTTTGCCTTAAGATTTATCTGTGCCTCATATGAGCGGACCCCGGTGTTGCAGATCAGGACCAGCTTCTTGTCTTTTGGAACTTCATCAAGACGCTGGTGAAGCTCGTTATGTGGAATACTCTTCCAGATGTCCGGATATTTTTCTTCAAACACCCGGGCATCCGCATAGGCCCGGCAATCCAGAAAAATACAATCATCCTTTTCACGATTCTGCCAGCATTCATCAAACTCATCAAAAGCCACGGGTTTATAACGCCCTTCTAAAAAGTTTTCAGCGGCATTACCCAATGCATTGATTATATCCATTGCTGAAGCGAATGGCGGAGAATATGCAAGTTCAAGATTACTGATTGCATCAACGTTCGGATGGTACTGTAAAATAGACGCAACCGCATTAATCCGGGCAAACATACCACTGGCTACGCCCCCAAAACCTTGTATGCCGAGAACCTTGTGAGTTTTCTGGTCAACAACCAGTTCCAGGAATATAATCTCTTTTTCCGGGAAAAAATGCGCCCGGTCAAACTGGGCGACCTGAATACCGACTGCATCAAAACCATTTTTTTGTGCTGTTTCAACAGACAACCCCGCACCGGCAAGCGCCATATCAAATGTTTTTACGACAAAGCTGCCGACAGCACCATTAAAGACAGAATCACCGCCGGCCATATTTGTACCGATAACCCTTCCCTGACGATTGGCCATGGAGCCTAATGGGAAATATCCCGGCTTGCCGGTCATCAGATTCATAATCTCTACACAGTCGCCACCTGCATAAATATCAGGGTCAGATGTCTGCATTTTTTCATTGACCTTAATAAAACCGCCTGGCGCAATTTCAAGTCCGGCTTCCTTCGCCAGCTCCGTATTCGGAGCGACGCCCACAGCCATTATCACAATGTCCGCATCCAGTGTCCGTTTGTTGGTTTTTACCTTTTCTACAGAGTCCTTACCTTCAATCGCTTCCACAGATTCATTTAAATAAAACGTCACCCCTTCTGCTTCCATTTTACGCTGAGCCATAAAAGAAAGGTTTTTACTCACAAAACCGGGCATGACCTGATCGCAGTATTCCACCACGGTAGTGTCAATCTGCCACATGTCTGCCAGCGCTTCTGCCATTTCCAGTCCGATAAATCCGGCACCGATAACCACTGCTTTTTCCACCTGCCCGGATGTGACCATCTGCTTGATTTTCATGGCATCGTGCATATTGCCGACATTATAAATATTGTTCAACGATGTTCCGGGAATATTCAGCTCTCTGGCTTTCGTGCCCACACCAATTACCAGCTTGTCATAGGGGAGTTCTTTTTCCTGCCCGTCTTTAGTCAAGGCATGCACGATTTTGTTCTTCCTGTCGATACGGACAACCTTTGTTGCCGGCAATGCCGTAATCCCCTTATCATCTTTAAAAAATTGCGCATCCCGAACCATATGAAAGCTTGTAGATCGCAGTTCTGATTCATCACTCACATCGCCGGATATTAAGTATGGAATACCGCACCCGCCGTAGGAAATTATCTCATCCTGATCAATTAACGTAACGTTGGCATCCTGACGGAGCCGTTTAAAGCGGCAACCGGCTTTCGGACCAACCGCCACAGCACCGATTATTACTATATTTTCAGACATATTATCACTCCTTAAAATATCTTTGGGTTAAAATTATTCACAAAAGAAAAAATTTAATCCCATTATTTCAACTGTGCAAGGAAATTTAATAAAAAAAAATGAAAAATCAATGAATACTGATTTCCCATTTATGAGTATTTGTTCATAATAATATAAATATATATAATAAAACCAAACACAAAAAACTGATCCTTAAAATTTCAAACAAGGCAATGATCCATGTGTTCAGATCAGGATAATTAATTTCTCCTTTTTATTTTTTTACTTCCCTGGCGATCCAATCGAGAAACGCCGGGTTGCCGCCGGTGATGGGAATACTGACAATACAGGGGCAGTCCGCGCTATGATTGGCTTTTACGATTTCAGTCAGCTCCGGGACTTTGGATGATAGTGTTTTGGCAATCATCACAACTTCCGAGTCAAACTGGAGTTCACCATCCCAATGGTAAATAGAGTTCATCCGATCGATAATATTCACACATGCCGCCAGGCGATGGCTGACAATTTCATTGCCGATGGCAACTGCTTCGGCCTTGCTTCCTACGGTCATATATACAAGTGTTGTGTTCTCCATAGTCTTCCCTTTCTTTGCTCTCTTATTTCCCATATTTTTCCGCCAGACGGATTTTTCGTCTGGCCTGGGCATCCTGGTTTCGTCTTTTTTCCTTTTCGGTTTCAAAAATAAGACCGGGCACCCGTACCGGCTTTAAATTGTCGTCTAATGACACAAAAGTCAGGTAGGCTGAAGCAATATGACGGGTTTCACCGGTCAGCAGGTTTTCCGATTCCACCCGGGCGCCGATCTCCATGGAAGTTTTTCCCACCAGGTTCAAGCAGGCTTTGACGAGCAAAAGGTCACCGATAAATGCCGGATAATGGAAATCAATCTGGTCCACCGATGCGGTGACGGAGTTGCATCGTGAGTGCCGAAACGCGACAACACCGGCGGCATTATCAATCAATTTCATGATCGTTCCCCCATGGACGTTGCCGGCAGGATTGGCATCTGCCGGCTGCATAACCTGGGAAACAATCACGCGGCTGTCTGTAACCGTTTTTTCATTCATTTTAACAACCATCCTGGTTGAGGTGGAAGGTATAAGGCTGAAGGCTGAAGGCTGAAGATTAAAAAAAGACTATTTTTTTTATCTTACACCTTCAACCTGCCACAGTTAACCATACAAACTACTCTTCAAAAAATCCCCGTATAATCTCTGCTGTCTCCCGGGGTTTTTCCATGGGAATCAAATGACCGGCATCTTTTACCTGCTGATATTTTCCATGAGCAAAAGCGCGGGCTGCTTTTTCCTGGTCAATAAAACCCTTATTTTCAGTATGTTCACCTTCAAGAACAAGGACCGGACATTTTATCCCGGCAAGCACCGGCCAGGGATCATACCCCATACTGCCCATAAAAAGAGAGGCTTCTCTTCTGGGATGACAGGCCAGCTCCAAACCACCGTCAACAGACGGCATCATTCCGTATTCCAAATACAGATCCAGCATCTCATCGTCCCAGGTTTGAAAAAGTTGTTTTGATTTTAAATACGTTTTTGCCTCATCAGCGTCCTTCCAAAAATTCCGGCGATTGATTGATTTACCGGCCAGGGGATGATCTTCCACCCGCATTTGCATTTTATATATTTGCCGGGGAAGAAAAATCGGTTCAATGAGCAGTAACTTTTTAACGTCCAGACCAAAACGTCCACATGCAATCGACATGATTGCCCCGCCCATGGAATGCCCCACCATGTATGGAGAAGTTATATTCATAGACTCGCAGAATTTTTTTAAGTCCTGTGCAAGCAGCAGCCAGTTAAATCCGCCCTTTTCCGGATCAGTCGCCCGATGATCACAAAAATAAGGTGCAATAATCCGGTAAGACCCTTTCAGCTGCCGGGCAATCGGATGCCAGAGCCATGGTAAAAAACCGGTTGCATGCAAAAAAACAATCGTGGGCCCGTGCCCGTCGTAAGACAAATACGGAATCGAAGCCCCGCCAATATCAACCGCCTTTAAAACCATTTCTTTCTCGAGCATTGAACCCCTCACTTTTTAAAAAAACATCTTTTCAGGCGGTCTTCTTTCAGGAATATACTGTTTTTCAATTTTTCCTTCATTCCAGTCTGAAGAAACATACAAACTGCAGTAGCAACTGCCGAATTCTTCAACATCCGGGGCTCTGTAGTCACACGGACACAAAATATCTTTGTCATTGCCCCGGTCACCCGAAGCCAGTCGACAGGGACACGCCATGTATCCATAGCGTTCCTTGTTGGTCAGCAGGGCTTCAAGCAGATCAAACACAAGCGCTTTGTTCGTATTAAAAAAATAGCCTTTGGGTTCCTGAACTTTTTTTAACTGCTCATAGAGTTGTTCAACATTCATTAAAGACCCAGCGCCTCCTTTATTTCATCTTCCTTGTATCCAACGATGACCTTTTCACCGATTTTGATCGTCGGAAAAGAACATTTCGGATTGAGCTGCTTCACGTCTTCTAATATTGCCTTGCGTTCATCACCTTCCAAAATATCCACATCCACAAAATCGTATGCCACATCACATTCACTTAAAAGGCGTTTTGTTGCTTTACAGTGCCCACAGGTGGTTAATGAATATATTTTTACATCAGAATCTGCCATATCAAACTCTCCTTTGCTGTGATTTATAAATGTTGTGTATTCGGTTATAATTATTACTTAGTGCCTGAACGAAAACCAGAGAATTTTTTCAAGTTCAAGGCGGACGAAAATTTTAACCGGAGGAATACATTTAGTATTTAGAGGATTAAAATTTGAGCCCAACGCAGAAATTGAGAAAATTAACGGTTTTAGTCGGGTACTATTAATCAAACCGGACAATGATCTCATCGATTGTTTTACGCCATTTAGGCGGTGTCAGCGTTTGATCGGATTTAAAATATCCGACGGATATCAATAACGGGATCCAATAGTTAGCCGGAATTTCAAATTCCTCCCGAACGGCGTCAATATCAAAACCATCCATGGGATGTGTATCCAGTCCCAGGCTTTTCGCCGCCAGCATCAAAGACATGGCAAAAAAACCGGTATTCTTGCAGGCAAATGCGACTTTTCTGGCTTCACTGGCCCCATAAAGAGATTCGCACACTCCGTCAAACCACTCCCGCTGTTCTTCGGCCATTGCCCCGCTGTTCACCATTTCCCGAAAATTCTTTTCCAAAAATGGATTACCGGGTTTCGAGGCTTCAGTATCTGCCAAAACGATCAGGGTTATCGGGGCGTCACTGACTTTCTGCTGATTCCAGGCATGCTGCTGGAGGCGCAGTTTATCCGCCTGTTCCTTTAAAACAATCAGGCTCCATGGCTGAATATTAAACCCGGATGGCGCCTGAGCCGCCATTTCAATCATTTTGTTGAGTAATAAATCCGGGACATCTTTATCCGGATCAAAAAAATTGACCGCACGCCGGCTGTATAGAACCTCTTTAAAAGTCATTTTCTCTCCTTCTTAATTTATGCCCGCTGGCTAATATTAAATTTTATAACTTAATTTAGACCTATGTGAAAACAAAAATATTAAGAGATTTTTCATTTAGACGCTGACATCTAATCAGATGTCACTATTCAAAATAATAACACAACTTATTTTAACATCAAATTATTCTTAACTATGAATCATTGGAAATTATGATATGATAAATATCTCCTATGTTATAAAACTGTATCTCGAGATATATTCTTCTTAAATTTCAAGTGAATAGATATCTGATTTAAAAAAATATATAATTATTAGAGAACATTAATGCATAAATTGATATAGCGGCATAATCTTTGTTTATAGTTTACAGGTGCTTTATTTTTTTTAAAACCTGATATTCAATACTGAAAAGAAAGGGCGTACAGAATGAAAGATAACCGATTAAAAATCATAATATTGTTCGTTGTGGCCGCCCTGATCGGGATATTTTTTGCCTTTGATCTGCATCAGTACTTCACGCTTTCCGAATTAAAAGCAAGACAACAGGCGTTTGAAGCATTTTATTCGGATCACAAAGCACTCACCATCGCCATCTACATGACCGTTTATATCATCATGGCAGCACTTTCACTACCGGGAGCAGCAGTCATGACTTTAGCCGGCGGGGCATTATTCGGTGTATGGATCGGGTTGATTGCCGTGTCATTTGCCAGCACCATCGGCGCCACACTGGCCTTTATGGTTGCCCGTTTTTTACTCAAGGATTATGTTCAGAACAAATTTAAAGACAAATTGCGAGCCATCAACGACGGAATCGCCCGTGACGGAAACTTTTACCTGTTCACGTTGCGCCTGGTCCCGATCTTTCCTTTTTTTGTGATTAATCTTGCCATGGCGCTCACCCCTTTACGCGTCGGCGCGTTTTATCTTGTCAGCCAGATCGGCATGCTGCCCGGAACCCTGGTGTATGTCAATGCCGGCACCCAGCTTTCCAAAATTGATTCCCTTCAGGGAATTCTCTCGCCCGGTCTGATTCTATCGTTTGCTCTTTTGGGAATTTTCCCCCTGCTGGCTAAAAAAATAACGGAATTTGTCAAGGCACGACGGGCGCTTTCCAGATACAAACGCCCCAAAGCGTTTGACTATAACCTGATTGTCATTGGCGCAGGTTCCGCCGGTCTTGTGACCTCCTATATTGCCGCGGTCGTTAAATCCAAAGTGGCCCTGATTGAAAAACATAAAATGGGCGGCGATTGTTTAAACACCGGGTGTGTTCCGAGTAAAGCATTGATCCGCAGTGCAAAAATTTTATCTTATGTCCGGCGGGCTGAAGAATTTGGCTTAAAAAAAACAGTCATGGACTTTGAATTTAAAGATATCATGAACCGGGTGCATGACGTCATTGCCACTGTTGAACCCCATGATTCCGTTGAGCGGTATACAAGTTTGGGGGTTGAATGCATTGAAGGTGATGCAAAAATTACGTCTCCTTATTCCGTGGAAGTCAACGGCCGGATGCTGACAACCAAAAACATTGTGGTGGCAACCGGCGCCCGACCCTTTGTCCCGCCGATTCCGGGACTAGATAAAATCGATTATCTGACATCAGACAATATCTGGAACCTGAACACCCTGCCAAAACGGCTGGTGGTCCTGGGGGGAGGTCCCATCGGCAGCGAACTGACCCAGGCGTTTGCCCGACTGGGTTCTTCCGTTACACAGGTTGAAATGGCGCCGCAAATAATGGGCCGTGAAGACCCGGATGTTTCAGCTGTCATCCGGAAAAAATTTGAAGACGAAGGGATCCGCGTACTCACCGATCATACTGCCAAAGAAGTGATTGTGACCGAAGAAAGTAAAATCCTGGTCTGTGAACATAACCAGGACAGGGTTGAGATTGAATTTGACGAAATTCTTGTTGCCGTCGGGCGGGCCGCCAATTCCAAAGGGTTCGGCCTGGAAGAACTCGATGTTCAATTGAATCCGAACGGGACCATTGCGGTTGATGAATACCTGCACACAAGCATTCCGAACATTCTGGCGGCCGGAGATGTCGCCGGACCTTATCAGTTCACCCACGTAGCGGCTCACCAGGCCTGGTATGCGGCGGTGAATTCCCTGTTTGGAAAATTCAGGAAATACAAGGCGGATTACCGGGTAATCCCCTGGGCCACCTATACGGACCCTGAAGTTGCCCGGGTGGGTATTAATGAATCAGATGCCAGGGATCAGGGTATTGAATATGAATTAACGCGTTACGGTATCGATGACCTTGACCGGGCCATTGCAGACTCAGAAAATAACGGGTTTGTAAAAGTGCTGACCCCGCCGAATTCCGATAAGATTCTCGGGGTCACCATTGTGGGCCCGCATGCCAGTGATATTATCTCAGAATATGTGTTTGCCATGAAGCACGGGTTGGGATTAAATAAGATACTGGGCACCATTCACATTTACCCGACACTGGCGGAAGCCAATAAGTATGCGGCCGGTGAATGGAAAAAAGCACATGCCCCGGAAACCATTTTAAACTGGCTGGCAAGATTCCATCAATGGCAGCGCAGATAGTAAGCATAGTAGCGGAGGTGTAATGGAAATTGAAAAATTTCTAAAATGGGAGCGTCTGGAATCTGACAATATAGCGGTTTATATTGACCCGGATGCGCCCAACTGGGTTGTCCCCAATCCAATCGGGGATGATCTGTTAAAACTGATTCGCCAGAGTCATTCTGTTGAAGAAGCAACCAATTCTTACCTGTTTTCTTTAAACGGCAATAAAAATATCGGCTTGATCCGCTCCGAACAGTTTTTTTCTCTTTTTCCGGATTCAGTAATGGACGCTTATCCGGGCAGGGGAAATCTTCTGGAACTGGATCAGCTTAAAGAATGCTGGTTACACATAACCGATCATTGCAACCTAAGCTGCCGCCACTGCCTGTTTTCCTGTTCCGGCAAGACTCAGACCACTCTGGGCTTTAATACCATCAGCCGTTGTGTTGACGAAGCCTATCGACTCGGTACCCGTTTATTTTACCTAACCGGCGGGGAGCCTTTCATGCACGAACAGATCAACGATATCTGCCGCCTGATTTTAACCGGCTATGATGATACCGACCTGGTAATATTAACCAACGGATTACTGCTTTCCCGTCATATGGAAAAGCTGAAACAGCTTCCCGTAAAACGCCTGCATTTGCAGATCAGCATTGACGGCTCCCGGGAAATCCATGACCGATTCCGCGGAAAAGGCACCTATGACAAACTGACGGAAAACCTCACGAATATCTCAGCTTCCAGTATTCATACGACCCTGGCCATGGCCGTGCATTCGGAAAACGTGATGCAAATGCCGGATATAGTAGAGACAGCCGCCCGGTACAATATTTCTGAAGTCCATTATCTCTGGCTGTTTGTAACCGGAAATGCCGATGCAAAAATGTTTGTACTGCCTGAAGATTTATTCCATTATCTGGTTGAATCAGAAAAAAGCGCCGCCGCAAATGGAATTGTCATTGATAATATCCGAAACCTGGAATCGCAAATATTTTCAAGTTCCGGTACCAAGTACGATCTTGGCAACGCGGGATGGGAATCTCTGGCCATCGGCCCCGACGGGTCCATTTACCCCACCCCTGCCCTGATCGGCAACGCTCAGGCGCTTTGCGGCCATAT
>JAQYVU010000139.1 GCA_030145385.1 Desulfococcaceae bacterium | reverse complement strand
GATTGCAATAAAGCGCAGCTGGAAGCGGTTCTGGAAGATTTCAAAGAAAAAGGTATTAAAATTACAGAATAGATAACAGGTGTTTATGAAGAAAAAGAAAGTACTTATTTCCGGTGTTGGTGAAGTCCTGCTGGAGCAGAGCATCCGGGCAAAGCATATGAACCTTTCGATCCGGCCGTTTCGAGGCGTCCGGGTGGCCGTTCCGAAAGGGGTGTCCTTTGCATCCGCAGAAGCATTTGCCCGGTCAAGGTCTCAGTGGATTCTGAAACACCTCCCGAAGCTGCAAGCCATTGAAAAGGAGGCTGCCCGGCGACAGAATGATCCGCCCGGCGGCAATATTGACCGGAAAACCGGCAGGCGGATATTGGTTCAAAGGCTGAATGAACTTTCCGAAAAACATGGGTTGCCATACAACCGGGTGTTTGTCAAAAATCAGAAAACCCGGTGGGGGAGCTGTTCGGAAAAGAAAAATATTAATTTAAATATCAATCTCGTCAGGTTACCGAGGGCGTTGATGGATTATGCCATTATGCATGAACTGGTGCATACTCAAATTTTAAATCACAGTTCTCAATTCTGGGCGCTTTTGGAAAAATTCGTGAAAAACGCAAGGCTGCTGGACCGGGAACTTCAGCAATACAGTCTGTTTTTGATCAGATAGAATTCCAGGTTCATCCCGAACTTCCCAGATGAAACTTCCCCTCTATATAAATTCACCAATAACAGGGTATTGAGATATCTCCTATTAAAAAAAACAATGTATTTTGGGGTTGCAAAAGGAGTCTATTTCGGAAATATTGGTTTTTAATCAGAACGTGGTTCTGTTGGACTTAAGGCTCTATTCAATGGCTATTTATACAATTAAGGAGGATGAATATGGCAGTACAGGCTGATAAAGTGCCGGCCCAGGCGTGGGTGGTTGTAGCCGCGGGAACTGTGGTGAATTTGTGTCTGGGAATTCTTTATGCCTGGAGCGTGTGGGCCAAAGAGCTGGTTAATGTGGATCTGGCAGGACAGCCGATGACCGGAATGAATATGGGCTGGACATATCTGACAAACGCCCAGGCAGCCACACCGTTTTCCCTTGCGGTAATGATTTTTGCCTTGTCCATGATCCCCGGGGGACGGATTCATGATAAATTCGGGCCTAAATCCGGTGCCATCGTCGGCGGGCTTTGCCTGGCTGCCGGATGCGTCATCGCCGGTCTGATGAAGAGTTATACCGGCCTGATCATCGGATTTGGTGTTTTCGGCGGAATTGGCATGGGTATCGGGTATGCGGCTCCGACCCCGGCGGCGTTAAAATGGTTTGGACCGCATAAGCGCGGCATGATCGCAGGGCTGGTCGTGGGCGGCTACGGCGGTGCAGCTATTTATATCAGTCCGTTAGGCAAGTGGCTGATTGGCACTTACGGAATTACGGGAAGTTTTGTCGGGCTGGGCATCTTTTTTGCCGCAGTGATCTGCGTGGCAGCTCAGTTCCTCGCATGGCCGCCTGAAGGATACGTACCGCCGGGTCCAGCTGGAGCATCAGCGAAAAAAGTCGCGGCAACCACCGGAAAAGACTGGACCGTCAAAGAGATGATGAAGACCTGGCAGTTTTATTCTCTGGTCATCCTTTTTATCGGCTCCACCCAGTCCGGCCTGCTGATCATTGCCAATGCGGCCGGGATTTTAAAGTCTGCCGCGACAGGGATTCCGTTTTTTGCGGCCAACGCATGGATTCTGGCTTCTTACGGCGGTCTGATAAATGCCTCGGGCCGTGTGGGGACCGGCATATATTCTGATAAAATCGGTCGGGATAATGCATATACCATTAACTGTGCCATATCCGCCCTGTGTCTGGCGGCCATGCCGGCAGTGATCGCGTCAAAAAGCATTGTCCTTTTGTTTATCGTGGTCGGTATCGCCTACTGGCAGTATGGCGGCGGACTTTCCCTGCTGCCGTCCTATACAGCGGATTTCTTCGGCGCTAAAAACCTGGGTGTCAATTACGGTCTGGTTTTCATCGGGTGGGGGTTTGGTTTTTTCATGGCCAGAGTCGCGGGCACCATTAAAGATATCACCGGCAGCCTGGATCTGGCGTTTTACATTTCTGCGGGAATTCTTGTGGCCATGGTGGTACTCTGCCGCATGACCAAAAAACCGGAGCCCAAGGCCTGATGGCGTCGTAAAAACTCCCATCTACTGCATTGCAGTGGTTTTTCAGCCCTTCAATATACTATTTGTATTATCTTAGGCCTGAAAAACCACTACGCCTTGAATATGGAATTTTTAACTTAGCCATCCAGTTACTTTTTAACGAAACAATCACATTCTGATTCTTTTTTTCATGAACCATGTATCTGAAGAAACACATGTGCTTGAAGTCATAAAGGGCCTTGTCAAAGGTGGTCGACTGTGTGTGCTGTCGACGATTGCCGGTGACAGGCCCTATTGTTCCCTGATGCGTTATTCCTGCGATGACGAATGCGCGCAAATATATCTGGTTACGCATCGCACCACCACGAAGTATCAGAACCTGATGGTAAATCCCTATGTCAGTCTTTTAATGGATACCCGGGACACAGTGCCTCTTGCCGAGATTCAGGCCTTGAGTATTGAAGGCTGTTTTGTCCCCATCGAAGATACGCCCAAACAGAATGATGTCCGCAGCCGGTTTATTGTTCAACATCCGGATTTAAAGGAATTTACGGATCATCCGGATGCGGAACTGCTGTGCATTGAAATCCATTCATTCCTGCTGCTCAATGGCCTGCAGGATGCCCATCATATCAGGATAAAATAATGTTAATTTTTTATCCGAAAATTCGTTAAAATGGCAAATAATTGAGTGCCAAAAGGCCGCCGCTGCCGCCAAGAAAAAGGCTTACCGCACGGACCCATGGCTGTTCAGAAAAAGGAACAAAAGCCCCCCTTGCTGATCGATTTAACGTCGTCATACATCATCTGAATCTGTTCAAAGAGTTCTTTATTTTTTTTATCTTTTGCCTCCATCTGCTTTTTTCGCAACCTTTCAAGAATTTGTTCTTTCGCCTTTTGTGCGGAATGCAGCAGGCTGATTGCGCAATAAATCGAAAATAAGAGCGCCAGCATAATGACGATGAACAATCCCACCGGCATATCCCATTTATCAAAGTACCGGAGACGTGCCCCCGCCATGATAAGAACCACGATAAAGGGATAATAAATGAATTTAGCCACGGTTTATGAATAACAGCAAGATCGATCCACCGGCTAATATTGCCCCTGTATGGTGTAAAGGGCTCACCAAATGCCATAATTATTGCAAAACACATAACGTAATAAATGACACTAAGACATATTATGCGACGCCATCTCTTTCCCCCCTGGTTCTTATTTTTGCGTCCAGTTTTTTCAGGCTTAAGGCCAATCGACGCAGGTAGTCAAATTGACCGCATCCTTCCGGCTTTTCAATATCCTTATCATTTGTTTTTGATTTTTTTTCTTATTGAACATCCAATTTTTTTCAATGCAATCACTGACTGATTTATTCTCGCAATTTCCGATTTCAAGAAGACTTTTAGGATCTAACCTCAGCGCTGGGTCACTTTTTTGAAAACCGCTCCTCAAATAATTGGCTTCGGTCAAATTCTTTCCAGTATTTTATGGAAAGTTTCCGTATATGGGCGAAATACTCGGGCCCGAGGCCGCCAAACCGTTCAATGGCAGCCTTGATATCGGTCTTGATACGAGCAACGTATTCGGGTTTAAGCGTCAGCATCAGCCGGATATCGCCTTTAACAAACTCCGCGCCCGGTGTTTTATTTTCTTCCATCACCCGTATGGTTCCCCGTCCCAGGCTTGCGCCGGTGGAAACCTGCAGGCCGTCATTTAAACAGCTCAGCGGCGGTTTTAAACCGGCAAATGATACAACTGTCAGGGTATCAAACGGAGCTTCCAGAATTTCCCGGGCCCGGATGCCCATCTTGGCGCCCACCAGGGAATAAATTCCCAGATGCCGGTGCAGTTCGTTGGTCAGCAGGCAGGCTTTCCACTCCTCTGTGCCGTGTGCATTGATGATGTCTTTCACAAAAGGCGCCACGTCATCCCGCATCATTTCAGATTTCACGGGAAATTCTTTGAGCACGACACTGTTGCGGGCATCCAAATGAAAATCCGCAGGATTGCCGATCAGCCGGATATAAGCGTTGCTGAAGGCTGTCGCGTCATATCCGGTCAGCTGACTGGTTCCGGGATATCCTTTTGCCGGTTCAAATTCAAAGGCGGAAAGCATGTTGATATAAATAACAGTCATTTCATCCCATGCCTTCATGTGGCGTTCGGAAATCTTTTCCCGCATTGCCGGAAAGTCATGAATTTGTGCCATCAGATGCGCGATTCCGGAATCCGTATTGCGGATTTTCCCATACAGGTCATCATCAAAAGGAAGATACCGGTCATCCGGCAGGCCGAGTCCGTATACAGACACCCCGGATGCATAAACCGTATGCGCGGACTCCGGGTCCCGGCGAGTGTTCCATCCGGGTTCATTGGGGCCGGGGGCGCTGCCCAGGTAGACCACCCGGTGCAGATCGTTTTTTATCAACGGCTCTTTACGGAGCGCTTCAGCCAGGTTGGTCATGGGGCCCAGGCACAGGTAGAGCAGGTCGTTTTCCGATTGGCTGACGGCTGAAATGATTGCCGAACAAGCGCTGCCGCCGGATTCCTCTGCATCGGTTATCCGGTCCGCGCATTCCGGCCACTTCAGGGATTCATTGAGTTCCCGGAACACGGGAGGATCTGCAGGCAGATCGTTTCCTGCAATGACCGGTATGTCTGTCCGGTTTAAACAGGCCAGCAGCTGCCGGACAGATTTTTTTGCCTGTTCCGGTGCCAGAACGCCGTCGGAGGTGACAATCAGCCGCACATCCGCGCTTCCGGAATTCAGCAGCATGGCGATTGCCCGGATGTCGTCTGAGGCGCCATCCGTATCGATGATGATCGGCAAATATACGTCATGGGCAAAAGCGGTGGATGTCCATATAAAAATAATGAAAAATGTCCGGAATAATCGGTTGATGAGGTGATGCATGTTTAATTCCTTTATTTAAAATGTCAGGTTTACTCCTGCCATGCCGTTGATCCCCGGCATGGGGTATCCGGGACGGTATTCATAATCCGTATCCGTCATGTTCTCGCCGGCCACAAAAACGGTGCCCTTTGTGCCATGGACATCAGAGCTGTTGAGTTCAAACGCGTAACTGAGCTTACTGTTTAATACCGTATAATTGTCCACTTTTTCGGAATTTTCAGCAGTTGCCCGGCGTGCCTGGGAGTTGACATACATGTCGTTCACGTACTGGGCGTCTATGTTTAAAGTAAAGACTTGCAGAAATCGCCAGCTTAAGCCGGCGCTGAAAGTGCTTTCCGGCGCATACGGCAGGTCGGACGGATCAGCCCGCATAAAAGTTCCCCCGAAAAACAGTGCCAGATCGTCAATCGGGTTGACGCTCACGGATGCCTCCAGGCCTTTGGTGACATATTCTTCAACATTATCATAAACCGGGGGGGCGGACGGGGAGGTGACGAATACGTAACGGTCCTTGCCGTTATTGTAAAACCAGGTTACATCCGCATGGGCGAATTTACCGAAAGTACAGGAAACCCCCGCCTCATAATGGTCCATGATTTCAGGGTCCAGATCCTTCCAGGATTCACCAAGTACCGGAATGACTTCTTCTGAAAAAACAATCACATCCAGTCCCGGGAACACCACTCCCCGGGAATACCCGGCATGGCAGGTCCATGAATCGAATCCCAGCAGTACACCGGCATGGGGAGACCATTCTTCGCCGAACGCGGAATTGTCATAATACCTGACCCCGGCGGAAGGAGTAATTTGCAGGCTGTCTTTGCTGCCGAATTCGTGGCTGATGGCGGTGTACGGCGATACCATGGTGAAATCATCCCCATCCCAATGGTCGGTGCTGCCGTCGCTGTAGTATGCCTTATAATCCCCCCCGGTATATTCCCAGTCCAGGCCGGTGACGATTTCACCGCCTTCCCAGAAGCGAAATGATTCTTTTGCTTTTATTCCGTAAAACTCAAAATTATTGTATAAATCTTCCCTCACGCCCTCGGTGTCCGCGGGCTGGTCCAGCCAGTCGCCTTTTCCTGCGTTTCGGTAAATTTTAAGATATCCGCCGGCCTTGTCATAGCGGTTGGACAGGGTCAGGCTGGTCAGATACGCGCTGGTTTCATAGGTTCCTTCTCTTTCGGAAGGGTCCGCCCCTTGTTCACCCGGATCTTTGGCAAAATTGTCCGAATACAGGCCGAAAAAATAGACATTCCAGGCATTGTTTATCTGGTAGCCGAAACGGCTGAACACATCACCGGTTTCCCCCTCGGAATGGTCCCTGTGCCCGTTTGAATGCCGATAGCCGCCGCCGATATAATAATCAAAATTTTCAAATCGCCCCCCGCTTTCAAGAGTTCCGATGGCGGTATCATAGCTGCCGCCGGCAATTTCTGCTTTGGATGTCACGCCCTTTGTGATTTTGCATTTGGGAATGATATTGACGGCAGCGACTGCATTGCCGAAATTCTGGGGCTGGGGACTTTTATAAACCTCAATGGATCGCGCGGTATCAATGGACATCAGGTCCATTAAGGGGTGATTCCAGATGCTCATGTACATGGGAACATCGTCGATATATACCTTGATCTCAGATCCCGGCCGGCTGGAACCCATGCCGCGGATAAATACCGTGCCGCCTTCGCCGCCGCCAAAAGACCCTACCGGGTTATAACGGGAGATATTGACACCCGGTGTTTTCCGCAATGCGGCAGTCATGTCCTGGGCATTTAAGTTGTCAACCTGGTCTTCCGATACCATGGTTTTCTGACCGGCATACCGGTCCACCACATTGCCCTCTATGATGGGGGATGAGACCACACAGATTTCATCCAGTTCATATGCTTCTTCCGCACCTGCCGGTATTGCGGTACATATGCATATCAGCAGTACGGACAAAATCTTCAGCCCGGTTGTTTGAAAATTGTTCATTTTGCCTCCTCAAAATATTTTCATGTGTTTTAATCGCACGTGTGACCTGAATTGAGTGGTTTTCAAATTTGCCGCAGATACAAAGAATCGCTACATGTATAATGCGGTGAAATTGGAAATCCCGGAGGCTTTTCAACAAAAAAAAGCCATAAAGGCACCAATTCCTGGTGACGGGCCTTCATGGCTTTATTCGATTAATTTTTCCGCAGGCCGGTTTATCAGCGGGCAGCTTCTGCTGCCGGTGCATGTGACCTGCCGGAGTAATAGTTTATAACTTTTTTAGATTTCGCACAATTTCATATTGTGCATATTCTCAAAAAAATAATTCTTTATCAGAACTAATGTTTTTCTGTCAATTAAAAAAACAAGCCCATTTTGTTTTAAATCCGGGACACGGTTTTTAGGAAAACGTTGAATAATGTGCTATATATTGATTCTTATAAAGCATGATAATTAATGTTCGGCAGGATAATGGTACATTTTCAGTCATTAAAATGTTCGGCCTGCATCTCAACCGTTAAATGCGCCTCACTCATCAGCCGTTTTGCCGGGCCTTCGATTTTCGGGAGTTCATATTCAAAGAAATATTTAAAAGTAAAGAGTTTCCCCTCATAGAAATGAATATCTTTTTTTGATTTTTTGTTTTGGAGACCTTTTAACGCTGCCGCAGCCTGTTTCAGCCACTGCCAGGCAACGGTGATGATGCCGAACATTTCCAGGTACAGGGTGGCGTCTGCCAGATAGGCTTCCGGACCTTTGCTTTGAGCTACGGAAATCAGGTGCTGGGTTACTTTCTCAAGTGTCCGGAGTGCGTTTTCAAGTATTTCAGGGTAAGCAGCGGTGTCGGGTAATTTCTTTGCCTGAACAATGGTTTGCCGGATTTCATCCAGATACAGCTTAAACGCCTGGCCGTTTTTCATCATGATTTTTCGCCCCAGCAGGTCCATGCCCTGGATGCCGGTGGTGCCTTCATGGATCGGATGAATGCGCACATCCCGGTAATACTGCTCAGCCGGGAAATCTTCACAATAGCCGTATCCGCCGAAACACTGGATGCTCTGGCTGGTTGACAACACCCCCATTTCTGACGGGTAGGTTTTGGCAACCGGGGTCAGGATTTCAAGCAGGAGGCTGGCCCGTTCCCGGCCTTCTCCTTCACCGGCATTATCAAGATCTGCATACAGTGCACTTTGCAAAAGCAGGGACATTGATCCTTCAACAACGGCCCGCTGGAAAAGGAGCATCCGTTTGACATCCGCGTGCTCTATGATGGGCACCTGGGGAAGGGCAGGGTCTTTGGATGTGATCTTGCGCCCCTGGGGACGGGCTTTGGCATATTCCAGGGCCGCATAGTAGGCGGCCGACGCAATCCCTGCAGCGCCGATGCCCACATTGATCCGGGCTTCATTCATCATCCGGAACATATATCTCAGTCCTTGATGGGGTTCTCCCACCAGAAATCCGATGCAGTCATCTTTTTCGCCGATACTCAGTTCCGTGATGGGCGCCCCGCGGTACCCCAGTTTATGGTAGATCTGGGTGACCGTGATGTCGTTTCCAACCAGCTGTCCGGAATCAGTGATGCGGAGTCTGGGCACGACAAACAGCGAAATCCCTTTAACGCCGGGCGGTGCGCCTTCTATTTTTGCCAGCATGAGGTGAATCACATTGTCCGCGCCTGTGTGATCGCCGGCGGAGATAAAGATTTTCTGGCCCTTGATTTTGTAAGTGCCGTCATTTTGGGGGATGGCTGTTGTGGTTATATCAGACAGCGAACTTCCCGCCTGGGGTTCTGTCAGTGCCATGGTGCCCTGCCATTTACCGGCAAGCATATTCGGAACATAGGTGCCGATCAGTTCCCTGCTGCCAAAGGATATGATCAGGTGGGCGGCCCCGGCAGTCAGGTGCGCATAGACGGATGCGGAATAATTGGCAGCTGAAAAAATAAATTCACACGCACTGCCGATAACTGCCGGGAGTTGTTCCCCGTTGTGTTCTTCGGGAAACCGCAGCCCGATCCATCCCCCGTCACCGGCTTCTTTCATGATTTTTTTTACGGACGGATGCACATGGACCCGGCCGTCTTTCAGTTCCGGCGGATTTTTATCCATTTCTTCAAAACAAGGCCATAACAGGTCCCCGGCCAGTTTGGCGCAGGCATCGATTACCATGTCGAACATTTGCCGGCTGTGATTTGCAAAGGTTTCAAATTTTGTCAGATGCTGGGTATTTAAGACTTCATAGAGTAAAAATTTTAAATTCCGTTCACTGAAGAATTTATCTGCCATGATTGTCTCCTGTGTTTTTTTTGTTTATTTTGGATAAAAAAACAGGGCGTTTACTGGTGCATCATACAGTATTTTTTGTGTTCATCAAAGAAGAAGAAATTGTTTTTCAGGTTGACAATAGTTCGATATCGAACTATTTTGGCTTTATGAACTTTGAAACAGATATTATCATCTCGCTGATTGCGCGAATCCGGGAAAAATCCAGCCGGTTTATTGCGTCCGAATTAAACCGGCTGGGTTTGGGGGATCTGAAACCGATTCATGGAGACATACTGCTGGCCCTGTTTCAGCAAGGCGAGCCCACGATGAAGGAACTGGCGGATATAGTTGACCGGAAAAAATCGACGGTCACAACCCTTGTGGAAAAACTGGTTCGCCTGGGGTATGCGGAAAAAAATCAGGATATCAATGACAGCCGGATATTTCGGATTTCCCTGACAGATAATGGGCGGGGATTAAAAGATTGCCTGATTGAAATATCCGTTAACCTGCTTGGCAGGGTATACAAGGATATGCCGGAACAAGAGAAAAAACAGGTCGTAAAGAGCTTAAAAAGAATAAACGACAACTGGTAAAAAATTTATTTATTTGGTTCGATGTCGAACTGTTTTTTGGGGATCTTTTATATTTTGAGGCATCGGAAATACAGCTTTTAATATTCAAAAAGAGAACAAAATTATTTGGAAATAAGGAGAAATAATGAACAGCCAAATTCAAATAATATTAAACAATAAGCCGTCAATGATCTATACACTGTGGCAGGGGTTTAGAAATAACGGAAAAAACATGGCGGCTGCAAAACAGATGCCGGATATAGCCATATCATGGCCCAATGTTTCCATCTCCGATAAACACCTGAAAGCTTTTTGCCGGATTTGCGGCAGCCGGGTCTCAGACAGCCGGAAAAGTTTCAATGTGCCGTTTCTCTATCCGTTTACATTCGCGTATCCCTGCATGCTGCGTCTGGTCAGTCAGCCGTCTTTTCCGTTTTCCATGTTTAAAATGCTGCATGTCCGGAGTGAAACCACCGGCTACCGGCATATTGAAAATGATGATGTTCTGGAAATATCCTGCGCCACATCAGATCAGCGCGTATTGTCTAAAGGTATTGAATTTGATATGAAAACAATAGTGATGGCAGGCCGTGAAAAAGTCTGGGAAAACACCAGCACATTTTTTGTTCGTAAAAAAACAGAAGTAGAAGAATTGTCATACCATCCGCCCCGACTGATGAATATGGATCATCCTGAAACAATCGGCAAATGGCATCTGCCGGCAAAAGACCGGTTCCGGTTTGCAAAAATTTCCGGAGACAGCAATGGCATTCATTATAATAAATGGTACGCGAAAATGCTTGGGTTCAAAAGGGATTATGCGCAACCCCTGCGGGTGGCGGCAAAATGTATGGAGTATCTTCCCCTGCCAATAAACAATGAAACGATCCGCCTGAATCTCCACTATAAAGGGCCGGTATATTATGACAAAGAGCTGATATTAAAATATCAGGAAAAAGAAAGCGGTCATCGGTTTGATTTGTTTTGTGAAGAAAACCCGAGACCGTGCATCAGTGGCAGGATTATTTGATTCCTGTTAATCTGCAAATGGAGGAAAGTATGAGAATAATCGATCAAATATCAAAACATGATTTAAAAGAACTGATCGGAAAGTGCTGGATGACCCATGACGGCATGTGGTTTGCGCATACTCTTTTTGATCAGGGTATTGAAAGTGCCAACCGGATAAACAAAGCGGCGATCAGGGCGCTTGCCCCTCTTGAGATCAAACGATTTAAGAAGGCATTGAATATCACGGATGATCAACTCCAGTCATTTTCCACGTTTAAGGATTTTTTTCAGAACGTGGCTGATCTGCTGATTCCTGATTTCATGAATGTGGAAATTTCATTTTCCGAACCGAACGTCATGGAATGGCGGTTTAATGAGCGCGGTTGTTTTGCGTACAATGGTATCAAAATGCTCAATGTTGCAGATGAATATGAATGCGGAGTCCTTTACCGGATAAAGTGCTGGCTGGATGTTCTTGGCCTGGAATACGAAATGGAACCGGACGTTGAGTTATGTATAATGAAACAGGCCGGGGAATGCGCGGGAAAATTCCACCTAATTTGAGCGGTTTAAATTTTGAAAGAATTGTTTTTATATTTATTAAATGTTGAAAACCTGGTCCTTTGGGCCAGGTCAGAGATATCTGGCTCTGCCCTGAATGATGATTTGGTTTAATTCGTAATCGTAATCTTTCTCTTAATCATAATCTTTTGGGCGAAAGTCTTTCATCAAAAGACAGA
>JAQYVU010000021.1 GCA_030145385.1 Desulfococcaceae bacterium | reverse complement strand
CAGGATGATTGAAATACAGGATGATTAAAATATCTGTCTTCGGTCGATTCCGCACCTCCTGTCTAAAATTTTTCTTCGCTGGGAGCCATGATATGTAGGATCATTGACCAGTCTTCGTTCAATTGTCATTCTTCTTTCTAAGCCTTCTCGGCGTTCCGGGTGTGCCATGAAATTATCTCCTTTAATAATTTGATTTTTTTTCATGCATTTGTTTATTAAATTGATATATCAGTTTGTTATTTAGTCGGTTCGTAGCACATGTGTTTGTTGGCATATGCATAAGATTTATCAATCCGGACGGACTTAATTTACTTGAAAACAGAATTGGTTCGAATAAGAGATAGTTTGGGAAAGCATTTTGTATTTGGTGCTAGCAGCGATGATTGTATTTTAATATTAAAAATACCATATTTATTTTATATTTCAAGAATAAATTTTTATTTGCTAATTCCAATAATAAAAAAGAATTAGAGCTGAATTGCACAATATAGGGTGTTGGCGAATATGGCCGATTTCTTGTGAGTTTCACAGTGAATCATCTATGCAGGTTCTTATGTCTGAATAATCAAGCATAATTCGATTAATTTGATCTTTTTGGATATATAAGTTGTCGTAAACGGGAATTTTTTTACAATTTAAAATAATTATGTTAGTGTGCAAAAAAAAAATTAATCTTTTTGGGTTAAATTACCTGCTGCTTTCAGCAATAAACTGAATGACGCATATTGTATTGATAATCTGCGGCCTGCTACTGGGCTGTTCATTGAACGTTATGGTTATCTTTTGTTTAGTATAATGAATTAGATAATCATTTTGTTTGATTTTCTGAACAGTTATTATCTGCTTAAGATAAAATGAATTCAATTAAGGTAGACTGAAATGGAATATGGCGAAGATATTAAAGCTGCTAAGGTTGTCATTAAGATGTTATTGAAGGC
The DNA here is from genome assembly GCA_030145385.1 of Desulfococcaceae bacterium. GTDB lineage: Bacteria > Desulfobacterota > Desulfobacteria > Desulfobacterales > Desulfosalsimonadaceae > SURF-3. The sequence goes on along the minus strand of JAQYVU010000021.1, from coordinate 52,961 downwards.
GAGAAAAAACCTTCGGATGTATCCTGCCAATAATCCGGTATATGCGAATACCCTTGAAGACACTTTTGAGAAATTCAAATCGTTTTTTTATTTTCAGGACAAGCTGGTTTTAAATATCAGGCTATATGATATTTATTATGGTGAAGAATTAATCTATCATAACAACGAGCAGAAAAACGACAATCTGGCATTTTTTTTCTTTAAGGACGGATTACGTGAATTTACATTTCAGAAAAAAATGCCTTTTGAGGAGATGGAAGCCTTTTTAAAAGTGATTTCATCGGATTTTGATAATGAAGTCTTAGACGATGATACGGTAACGTTGTTCTGGGAGAATGATTTTCAGCATATTCGTTATATCGTGGAAGATGCTTTCCTCGCAGATGAGGACTATGAGGATCAAGCGGTTGCGCAGGCAAAGGCGGAAAAAAATGATCCGGGAAAATTTAAAGCCATCTATGATGATTCGCTGGTAACCAAAGATAAGATTGAAAAGATTGATATCGTCACAATTGAGGATGATGATCTGAAACTGCTTTTTCATGAACTTGAAGAGGATGCAAACGATAAAGTTGACAAGTTTATGGATATTATTTTCGAGATTTTTTACAAAGCGAAATCGAACGATGAATTTTCAGAAATTGCCGATTTTTTTAAAAGTGCTGTTGAATATGCGGTAAAAAAAGGAAACATCGAATCCGCGACAAAAGTCCTGGCAAGGCTTAAAAAGATTGCGTCAAATGCTAAAGTCACGGATGTTGTAAAAGATAATATTCAGAATATAATTCTTTTTGCCGGCAGTGAACATATTATTTACCTTTTGGGTGAATCCCTTGACAGCGGCACGAAAACCGATACCGATTCCCTAAAAGAGCTGATCAGCTATTTTGATAAGAATTCAATCCCGCCGTTTATGAATTTATTGTCAACCCTTGATACCATACACGCCCGGAAAGTAGTTATTGACGTTCTTGTTATTCTGGGGCCTAAGGATTTTATGACAGTGACCAAAGGCCTTAACAGTCCGGAATGGTATGTTGTTAGAAATATTATTTATGTTCTTCGTGAGATTGGGGATAAGCGGGCCGTTGATTATCTTTTAAAAAAAGTCAATCATCCGGATACCCGCGTAAAGATAGAAGTTATTCGCACACTCGGAGAATTGGGGGATTCAAGAGGTCTTTTGCCAATAATTGAATGTCTTGATGATAATTCTGATATTCAATTAAAATTTACGGCGATAAGGGCTTTGGGGCGTCTGGCGTCAAATGATGCGCGAAAAGTTCTTTTGGATAAAATTTTTAAGAAAACTTTTCTGAACAAAGAATTTAATGAAAAAAAAGAATATTTTCATATTCTGTCACGATGGAAAGACAAAGAAATGATTGCGTGTCTGATCAAAATTCTGATGAAAAAAACACTCTTTTCCAATTCAAAGGTCTATGAAAACAGAGCTTGCGCAGCCTACAGCCTGGGGCTTATCGGCAGCAGGGATGCGCTGCCGTTTTTATATAAATGTCAAAAAGATAACAACAAACTAATAAAGGAATTTTCTGACTCTGCGATTAAAAGGATAGATCATGAAAGCCAAAAACAGGGCTGATTCTTCGAAAACGAAAATAAATTTAATCAATCAACTGGCTGTTGTATTGCGATCTGCTGAAGTTCATCATGTCAAAAATATAGCTGTCGGCAAGGCAGTCAATAATTTTGTTTTCCTGGTCAATGAATTCATGCAAGATGAAGGTGATTTCATTCTTGAGTTAAGAGGTGATTTCTTTTTTGTTAATGAATCTCGCATTCGTTATTCTTCAGAAGTCATGGTTAATTTTGACTATCTAGTTCGGCTTTTCAGAACATTGCAAGTCGGCACAATTATGATAAAATCCGGTGTGGGAGCCAATGAGATAATTGGTTTCACTGAAGCGCTTGTCAAAGCTCCTGCGGTAAACCCGTTTGAAATTGTTGAGCAGAAGATATCTCATATAGATAATCTTGATGTTTATGAGCTGAAAAAAATTATTGAAGAAGATCTGCTCGATGCCCGGAAGATGGTTAAAAAGGCTTATTTTAAGGCTGTTTCATTTACCGAGGGGGTGATGAATAAAATTCAGCAGGGAGAAAAGGTTGCCCTTAAAAAAGCCAAGCGAATGATTGTCTCTTTAGTTGATCACATTATAGACCAGGAACAGCTTTTGCTGGGCATGACGTCTATAAAAAACTATGATGAATATACATATCATCATTGTGTGAATGTCAGCATTCTGTCAGTTGCATTGGGTCAGAGGCTCGGGTTGAATATGAAGCAGCTGACAGAGCTCGGTATGGTTTCTTTGTTTCATGACATCGGAAAACTGGAAATTCCAAGCAATATTTTGAATAAAACAGGCAAGCTGACTGATGAAGAATGGCAGGTGATTAAAAAACATCCCATTGAAGGTGTTCGCTTGCTGCTGAAGATGAAGCATGTGGACTTTATTTCTATCCGTTCTGCAATCGTTGCGTTTGAACATCATATGTTTTATAATAACTCCGGCTATCCGGCGGTTAAAAAATCTTTTCCCCTGGATTTGTACAGCAGAATCGTCAGCCTTGCCGATCAGTATGATGCCATGACATCCGCACGGGTATATTCAAGAATTCCCATGTCCCCGGACAAAGCGTTAAATCTGATGATCAAGCAGTCCGGCAGCCAGCTGGATCCCCTGCTGCTGCAGTTTTTTATTAATATGGTCGGCGTATACCCTATTGGCACTCTGGTGATACTGGATTCAATGGAACTGGGGCTTGTATACGAAAGCAATCCCGGATTTATCGACCGGCCGCGTATCCTCATAATCGCAGACAGCAACGGCAAGCAGGTGGATGCGTTTCCTTTTGACCTGGCCGATAAAAATAATGATGGCGATTACAGCAAGACGATTGTCAGAACTTTAGATATCAGTAAGTGGAATATTAATATTGCTGAATACTTTGTGTAGGTAAAAAGCAGAATTATCCGTCGGGGGTTGCTTGAATGTTGAAAACCTTTCTAAAGCCTTGTCTTAAAAGTTTGACGGTCAATTTGATACACGGGGATGTCCATGCCGGCCGGTCTGCTCAGTTTTGAAAAGGCATAAGTAAATCCCAGCTTTTCAAGAACGCGGATGCTTCCGATATTTTGGGGATGGGTACATGCCAGGATTCGATCAATACCGGGGTTAATACCGGTTAACGGGTATGCTTCACTAAGAATACCAGATGCCGCTTCCGTGGCATAGCCATTAAACCATGAATCCCTGCAGTAGCGGTATCCCAATTCAATATGATCCAGAAATTTTGAATACCTGATCCCGCACCAGCCGATATAAAGATTACAATCTTTTGTGTAAACCGCCAGAGTCCCAAATTCTCCGTCGTCTGGCCGGTCAAGGCCGGCTTTGAACTTTTCGAGGGCTGTTTCGCGGGTCCAGTGAAAAATACTCCCGTCTCCTATGTATTGCATTACTTCAGGATCTTTGCTCATTGCATAGAATCTTTCAAAATCATTTAAAGATTCATGCTTTAACAGTAATCTGGGGGTATCGACAGAGGGGCTTAAAATCATGGATATCAGTTTTTTTATCAATCAGGGCCTTTGGGTTACCTTTGCCCCGGATTAGAGGGCAGGGCATTGGGATTTTATTTTACCGCATCTACGGTGTCAAATGCCGCCTTGCATCCCGCCATCGGAGGGATGCGAGGCAGCATTTTTTCTGTATCAGTTTCTTGTTTTCGGGGCAAACCTGAAAATCGCGCAACTTAGTATTGACGGTCTCGTAAAAAGTCAGATTCCGATGGCAAAGCAAAAAGCTCCACCAATTACATAAAACTGGCAAGGCGCGCAAATTCTGAGTGATGATTTGTACTTAGCGTACCATGAAGAAACGAAGAATGAAGCGCAACACAGAATTTGGACTTTTTACGAAGCCATCAGTATTTAATCGTTTTATTCATTATTTATATAGTGCTTCAATTCTGTCATCAAATCGTTTGTGTACCTCGCGACGCTTGAGTTTAAGTGTCGGAGTGAGGATGCCGTTTTCAGGGGAGAACGGTTCCGGCAGTATGAGTATTTTTTTGGGGGTCTCGTAGGAGGCAAATTCCCTGCAGGTTCTTTGTACTTCCGCTTCTATCAGTTCGACAAGCCTCGGTTCATTAACAAGTTCTTCCGGGGTTTGTGCCAGACCCTCTTCTTTTGCCCATGGCAGGATCACCAGCCAGTCAGGGACAATCACCACCATATTGAACGGTTTGTTGGCCCCGTGAACCATTGCATTTTCAATAAACAAGCTCATTTTGATGGCTTCTTCGATGGCTACCGGAAACACATACTTGCCGTTCTCGAGTTTGTACTGTTCTTTGATCCGGCCGGTGATATGCAGGTAGCCCTCATCATCAACCCAGCCAAGATCTCCGGTATGCAATCCGCCATCTACACACATAACCTCTTTGGTGGCTTCGGCAAGGTTATGGTAGCCTACCATCACATTCGGGCCGTAAGCGATGATCTCACCGTCACGACTGTCTTCACCGGTCACGGATTTGTCGATTTTTACCGAGCATCCGGGAATGGGACGCCCAACCGATCCGGGACGATTATGGCCCGGGGTATTCGCGGTATGCGCCGGTGAAAGCTCGGTCATTCCCCAGGCTTCATAAACCGGGATGCCAATGTCATGAAAGAATTCTGCAATTTCAGGGTTTAATGCCGCGCTGGAACTGAGCGCCATTTTCATGCGTCCGCCGAATTTTTCACGCACTTTGCTGTAAACAATTTTATCAGCAACCGCAAGCTTCATTCGTGACATGAAACCGGCATTATCGTTTGTTCTCCGTTTTTCCGCGGCAGCCTCCAATCCCATATGAAAAAGGAATTTTGCCAGTCCGCCTTGTTTTTCCATTTTGTCATTTAATCCGGTATATACTTTGTTGAATACTCTGGGAACCGCAACCAGCATGGTGGGTTTGACCAGCGCCAGATCGTCCACAATCGTAAGCGGGCTTTCTGCAAAACCGGTCTGGCCCCCAAGATGAATCAGCATATGGAGTTCGGCGGTCTGACCGAATGAATGCGCCCAGGGTAAAAAAGAAAGGGTTCGGTCACCTTCTGAAATATTATCCGGTAAAATTTTAGCGGCGGAAAGCGCATTCGTTGTCAGGTTATGGTGACTTAAAAGTACTCCTTTTGGATTTCCCGTGGTCCCGGAAGTATAAATCAGCCCGGCAATATCCTCTTTGGCGGGTTTTGCCGATGCAACCGGGGTCTTTTTACCGATCCTTTCCAGTTCGGCCATGGAATTTTTTCCATTGCCGTCAATTACATAAATTTTTTCAAGACTTTCGATTTCTTTTGGAAAGTTTTTTACTTTTTCATATATATCGTTGCTGGCAACAAACAGGACCTTTACACCGGAATCATCGATGATATATTTCATGATCCGGGTCAGTTCGGCTTCATACATCGGGATATACCGGGCGCAACGGCCGTAGGTCGCGTATGCAGCAATTGCCCACTCATTCCTGTTATTGGCAATGATGCCTACTCCGTCTCCTTTTTCAACACCGATTGAAGCCAGGCCGCCCCTCAGGTTATCAACACGTTCGGCAATTTCACCATAGGAGACCCAGTTATAACCATCTTTGGCATTATTTTTGGTGCCAAAAAGCTTGTTGCTGTTAAATTTTTTAACTGCCTGCTCAAAAATATCGACAAGGTTTTCAGGTTTGCGGATGTTTTTTTCTTTCTCAGTCATACTTTCCCTCTAATTTTTTAAGTTAATAAGCAGTGTGGGTGAAATGTATCAACGAGATGCCCAATTAAAATATCCCTTCCAAAAAAACATGTATTACTTTAACAAATAGTCATTAACTTGTCTTTTAAATTTGATAATTTTATCTTAATTTGAGATACTGATCTCAACTCAAGTAAAGTGTAATTATTCATTAATCCGTAATCGTAAAAACTATGTTCAGAGATATAAACATTTGTATCAAATATTTAAAAACTGTCAAGCGTGTAGGACTTGTAATTAAAATTAAATAGTCATATCCAGTCTGATGCTTGAAACGGTATTTGATATTTTAATCTAAAAAAAATATCAGAATGTAAAAAACCGCAAACCATGGTCGATGGAAAGTAGAGTAAGGTTATCCCTACACAAAAATCAGAGAAATGATGATTTAAAAAATGTTAATTTTAATTTATATGTTTATATGTTAATGAATTTTTTTAGCAAAAATCCCGGATGAAAGTACAGGGGATTTGAACAAATATGATCAAAATTCCGGTTTGTTGTTTTTTTAAATTCAATAATGGATGACAGGCAAAGCATGACAGGATTTAAAGATCAAAGGCGATGTCCACGAATAGAGTCGGAAAACAGGATCGGGTATGTCCTGTATAATGAAATGCGAATTAAAGTCGATCATGGTTCAGGACGTACCATAAACCTGAGCCAGACCGGAATCCTGCTGGAAACAAAAAAAATTCTGAATGGCTCATACATCATCCTGGTAACCATTGACTTAGAGGGCAAAAAAGTAAAAGTTAAAGGCAAAGTTGTGACCAGCCGTTATATTGACTCGTCAGGCAGTTATTTAACCGGGATTGAATTTATCGGACCAAAAAACGAACAGCGTGAAGCGGTTGTAGCGTTTGTAAAAGCCTATCAACACAGGAAGCACCACGCTGACGTATAAAATGTCTCATGATCCTCGTAAGTTGTTATAAAAAATTACTCAACTATCATAAATTTCTTTAAGATAGCGGAAAAGGGCCTTTGATGCCTTGGCTGCTTTGGCAGCTTCTTTTGAATTCCGGACGTTTCTTGACAGCTGATTAAGCTGCTGCCTCTGTGCGTTTGGACAAATATCCAGGATTTCTTCAATGATTTCCGAATTCCCCGCTTTGATGTCATCCCGCCATTTTTCCACTTTTTTAAATGCCAGTGACTTCTGATAATCCCCCTGCTGGATATTCCGGAGAGCGTTTTGTATGGGTTCTGAATCGATTTCCCGCATCAGTTTTCCAATGTACTGCAGTTGTCTGCGGTTTGCTTCGTGTTGTGAAAATTGATGCGCATCTTTGACAGCCGCGACGAGTTCTTCCGGCAAATGGATACGTTTAAGCTGGTCAGGAGAAAGCGCCACAAGCTGTTCTCCCAGTTTCTGCAAAGCCTTAACTTCATTTTTCATTTGTGTTTTGCTTTTTCGTTCATCATCCATTTTTTGAAAACTTTCTTTTTTAATTTTGTATTTCTTTTAAAATCATCAATTTTTTATTTGAGCAAGAGCCGAGATTGTGTATAGTAAAAAACTTTGAATTAAAAGAAAATGGATATTTATGGAAAATAAATTTAATTTAAGAATTGTTTATAGTTCTGAAGCAGGCAGGATGTTGCTTGTCTCCATTTTTCTGTTTTTGATCTTTTTTGCAATTTTGGGATTTGCTTTTTTTCGGGATCTGGTTCTCGGCCGAACCCTTCTTGGTGCGTTTGTTGCCCATACAGTCGGCGGAAGGGCTGCCGGTGTCGGTCTTTGCATTGCTTTTGATGTTAATATCTATTTAACCATTCTTTACAACATGTTTTTAGAAGTCCTGATTGTTTGTTTCAGCTTTTCACTGTTTTTGTTTTCATTCAACAATCAATATTTTAAACTTGGTTTTTTACAAAAGGCCATTAAAAATTCCGAAAGAAATGCCCGTAAATACGAAACAGTCATTTCCAGATACGGATGGATCGGAATTTTTCTTTTTGTAATGATTCCTTTGCCCGTTACCGGTCCGGTTGTGGGGTCTTTTATTGCCTATTTTCTTTGCATGAACCTGGGAAAAAATTTTTTAACCGTATTTTCCGGTACTTTTGTTGCGATCGTGCTCTGGAGCGTGTTTTTTGAGTTTTTAAGCGATCATATTACCAAGATACAGGGCGTATTCGCGGTCATTGCCATTGTGGTTATGGTTTATTTTTTAAGGCATATTCGAAGCTGGTTTTCAAAAGACGGGTTCGGTGCATGAAATGAATTTTATAAACTGAATATAAGGGAATATGGGAAATCCGGTGTGATATATCGGAGATATATATGGAAATGAAATTTGCGGGAGTTTATTGAGGCATAGTTATGCCAGGTTCTCTTTCCTGACCTTGAAACGCCGCAGTTTATGATACCTTCTGAAAAAAAATTATTCCAAACCAACCAGCGCCAGCGCATCTTTGGCTTCCATCCAGTGATTTACAGAATAGGTAAAACCCGGCACGCCCAAAAATTTTGATATTCGGTCGGTAATTATTCTGTAGACTTCTCCATATCTGGATTCATCAAATTCATAAATGGTGATTCCCTTGATCCCTTCATCTATGACGCTGCTGACAAAAGGACCTTTCATGGTCACAAAATCCGGCAAAGGGGGGAAATTTACAAATCGTTTTCCAATTTCTGTGGCACTCTCCGTGGGATAGGATGTTATGGTTATAATAATCATTTTCTTCTCCCTATTATTTATAAAGAATATTTTACACCGACCTTAAACACCTGTTTTGTGATAAATATTTAAGTGTTTGCGGTATAAAACGGACCGTTAAGTTGTGGTGTAGAAGTGAAACCGGAGGGTGAAATGAAATATTTCAGATGTGTTATTCATCGAAGGAATCTGATTAAAGCGAGCAACGGTGTTGACTGGCCCCAACTACATTTAAAATAAGAAAAGAATGCTATAATGTCAATCAAAAAAGAATTAGTGTAATTACTTGAATATTTAAAGTATATTGTTTAAGGATTCATTCCTTGAGCTGGAAACAGTATCAGGTCAATAAATTATGTTTGATGCTTTTTTAAGAGGAGCGACAAACACTTCCCTGTTTCCGGTTCGATCCAGGCGAATTTTTTCTGTCGGGCAGTGACAGGCACATACACCGCAGCCAATGCATTTTATTTCTTCAATTTCCGTAAATTCACTATTCAGCACAATCGCCTCCATTGGACATATTTCGGCGCATATGCCGCATTCTGTTCATTTATATGCGTTGACCGTGGCAATATACGATTTTAGAATTGCACCTGCAAAATTCAAGTAATGCGGACGGGCGGGTTCGTAAATAAAATTTTGTGCAGGCGATTTGAATATATGAAAATGTTTGAATACAGGCTGGATAATAAAAAGCCACCAGATAATAATAATTTAATTTAATATTTATTACCCGGTGGCAATGCAACAAATGAATTTTCAGTTTATGGAAGGGTTGGGAGTATAATAGAGTTACAGATCACCGCTATAGCCTCATAATCCTGAGACTGGAATGTTTGCATCCCGAACCCTGATTTGTCATTTCCCATAAACATGGTTACCGAAAAGGGCGATGTCCATCCGGCTAAAAAGTTGGTTCGGATATATATGGATACTCGTCCTTCAACTGTTTCGGTTACAAAATTATCCAAAGAATCGGCATAAATGGCTTTGGGCTCAACCGTGAAGCAGTCACTATCAATGAGCGTCCCATCTTCAGCATAAATACTCAAATAGCAGTTCATAATTTCATCGGTTTCATTATTAACGGCGATGCCTGTCCACCATCTACTGTTCTCCACCGCATAAGGTATTACAACTTGTTGTTGTGAAGCTGCAAGGGCTGAACCGGTAAAAAGAAAACTGAACATCAAAATTGAAGCAAGATACAGGAAATACTTTTTTTTCATAACCAAAACTCCTTTTATTATTATCGGTTTGAGTATCCAGTGTTACCACCATTTAATTATACATTTTTACTAATATGCATAGATTGATTGTTTTATCAAGTTTAGTTTTTGATGTGTTGCTCATCAAATTAAGTACGAAAGAAATGCTTAAAGTAATTTAAGCTGTTTACAAATGCTATGCCCATTAGTTCCGCCATGGAGTTTAGGATAATAATTGCGTTTCGGTCCGCATCTTTGGGAGGGATTACATTAATCCGTGCCAGGATTCTTGCATTGACAAGCTGAATTTCCGTATAATATTCATTCAGTCCTTTCAGGTTGATATCCGATGAATTACCGTTTTGGCATTCAAAGAACTGACGCATCAGGAAAAAAGAAGTCGATCGGATAATGGCTTCTTCGGTGGTAGCAAACGGAAGGTGAAAACGGGCCAGAGGTTTTAGAATATGTCATCTGCCAGGCGAAATTCATATTCAATATCGTATGTTTTGTTCATAAAGTCATGTCCCGGCAATGAGAATAATTCGCTTTGGCAATAAAATTTTAAAATAAACTGTATCATTACCGGTAATTTTAGGCAAGAAGTGCGAAAATAGAATCTTCAGGCGGTTTTATGTTGGCGCAGTGTTTCATCGGATGCACTGATTATCGAATTTTTAATATTTTTTTACGCCCATTCAATCTTAAATTCAGTGTCTGCATTGTTATTTTTTAATTCGGCTGTATTATATGTGGCTGGATAAATTTTATTTTTATATGGAGTATCCTTGATGCATAAATATGTAACCGGGCAGCGTTGGATCAGTGAGATGGAACCGGAGTTGGGGCTTGGGACCATTGAGGTTGCTGAACAGCGTATAACCTGTGTCAGCTTCTTTGGGAGCCAGGATCAACGGCAGTATGCGACCGCAAACGCCCCTTTAAAAAGAGTCAAATTCAGGCCCGGAGATGAAATCATGTCCCGGGATGAGATCAAAGTACGTATAGAAATTGTTCGAGAAATCAACGGTCTGTTGATTTATAGCGGAAACGGTTGTGAGATCCCGGAATATGATATTTGCGATACCATCAGTTTTTCAACACCAAAAGAGCGGTTGAGTAACGGGCTGGTGGATTCAAACGAAATCTTCAATCTCCGATTTGATACACTCAATTTGACGGCCCGGTTGAAAAAATCACCTGTCCGCGGGTTTGTGGGTGGCCGTGTTGACCTGATCGGACATCAGTTTTATATTGCATCGGAAGTCGCCGCCCGGAATGCTCCCCGGGTTCTTCTTTCTGACGAAGTCGGGCTGGGAAAAACCATCGAAGCCGGTTTAATTCTGCATCGTCTTCTGGGTTTTGAAAGAATCAGCCGGGTACTCATCATTGTGCCGGATTCTCTGGTCCATCAATGGTTTGTTGAGCTCTGGCGGCGTTTTAACCTTGTTTTCAGAATATTTGATGAGTCTTTTTGCCGATCTGCCGAAAAACAGGATCCCGGTATCAATCCCTTACAAGATTACCAGCTGGGTATTTGCAGTATGGGTTTTTTTACGAATAACCGGCGGAAGCAGCAGGCGCTGAATGCCGGGTGGGATATGCTGGTGGTGGATGAGGCGCACCATGTTGTGGAAAACAGTCCGGCGTACCGATTTATTGCATCCCTTGGACAAGCTTCTTCCGGGATGATGCTGTTAACCGCAACACCTGATCAGATGGGGGAACGCAGTCATTTTGCCCGTCTTAAACTTCTTGATCCGGCCCGGTATCATGATTTTGATGCGTTTTTGCAGCATGCCGAAAACTACCATAAAATAGCCGGGCTCATCGATCAGATCAACAGCGGTAAAATTGAAAATATAGACTTTGAAAAGGCTGCATCGATTTCAGGGTTCAGGTTAGCAGAAGACAAACAACGTTTTTACACCCTTGTGAGAGGCTGCGAAAGCAGCCGAAAAAAAATTGTTGCGGAAATCCTGGACCGGCAGGGAACAGGACGCGTGATCTTCAGAAATACCCGTGCCGCTATTCACTGGTCTCCCCGGCGTATTGAAAAATTGTCTCCCCTTGATGCAACGCCTGCAAATATCCGGCAGGCAGATCTTGAATTGTTAATGGAATTACAGGCTGATAAAAATTCTGTCACCGTTGATTACACCCTTGATTCCCGGATTCTGTTTCTGGTTGATCTTCAAAAAAAGTTAGCCGGTAAAAAAATCCTGGTGATTTGCCGGTCCCCTGAAAAGTCCATGGCCATTGAAGCGGCTGTTAAAAAACATGTTAATGTTAAAATCGCGCTGTTTAACGAAAACATGTCCCTGATTCAGCGGGATAGAAATGCGGCATGGTTTTCCGATGACACGGGCGCCCAGATCATGATCTGTTCTGAAATCGGCAGCGAGGGCCGAAATTTTCAGTTTGCCCATCACATGGTGATGTTTGATCTCCCCTTAAATCCTGAACTGCTGGAGCAGCGCGTGGGCCGTCTGGACAGGATCGGGCAGACCCGCGACATTTATATTCACATCCCGTATATTAAGGACAGCGCATGGGAAATCCTGGTGAACTGGTATAGTTGCGGGCTTGAAATTTTTGAAAACAATATCAACGGAATCCACCATCTGTACAAAAAATTCGGTCCACAGGTTGCGGACTTGCTGATTGAGAAAATCGAAAATGACAAATCTTCTGAATCGGATATATCTTCTTTGATCAGCAGCACCCAAAGTTTCCGAAGAGATCTTTCCGAACAGTTTGAAAAAGGCCGTAATCGTATACTTGAACTGAATTCATTTCACGCGGGAAAAGCAAAAAAACTGACAGATACAATTACGGCAATTGATCAAAGCCGGGACCTGGATTTTTTTATGCTGAAAATGTTTGATCATTACAGGATCCGCACAGACGAGATTTCAGACCGCACCTGGCGATTGCATTATAATGACCTTATCGGTTCTGAATTTCCGGTACCCGCCTTAGGAGAAAGCAAACGGGTGGTGACTTTTGACCGATCCAAGGCTTGTATTCGGGGCGAAATCGATTTTTTGAGCTGGGATCATCCCATGGTTATTGGTGCCATGGAAATGCTTCTGGGTACGGAGAAGGGCATCAGCTGCCTTGCTATGTTAAATGATTCAGGAAAGCAGGGCATTCTTCTCGAAGCGGTATTTGTCCTCGAATGTATTGCGCCGTCAGAATTGAACATCGAGCGATTCCTGCCGCCAATGCCCCTGCGCATTGTTGTGGATAGTTCAGCCAATGTTGTATCCGAAGATTATCCGTTTTCCCTGTTTGAAGAAAAGCTGGAAAATTTTTCCGGTTCCTGGCTGGTGGAAAACAGGGAAATCACGGAGATTTTTCTTCCGGAAATGGTAAACACCACTGCGGTAATTGCTGAAACTTCTGCACCGCCGGTGGTCGAGTCCGCTGTGGCTGAAATTGAAACTGTCATGGGGGCGGAAATCCGGCGGTTAAAAGAGCTGCAAAAGGTTAATCCTGCGATCCGGAATGATGAAATTGAGATCATGGAAAATGAAAAGCAGGCGCTGCTCAACCATGTTCGTCGAGCAAGATTCCGATTGGATGCGCTTCGGGTTGTTTTGATGGGCTAAGGGGTATTCTCCGGCCAGAAACTTATTCGGCACCACCCAGTAACAGTTTTTAATCGGTCGGCGAACTTTCACTTTAACAGGATCCGGTAAGTTAATTTGGACTTTTGGAATATAAATCTTTGACAAATTCGACAAATTTAAACAACCAGATGACGTCCGAATCGGCCCGGTGACAAGTTGATTTTTTTGTTGAAAATTCCTGAAAAAGATCAACGAATCTTTTGCCGGGAGAATGGATTTTTATCATTTTATTTAAAAAATATTTTAAATTTTTTATGCGAATCAGTGCCGGGTCATAGCCGGAATCAATGAGCAGGCGATCCTTCCACATATTGTCAAATTTCGGTTCATCAGAATAGACTGTTTTTCCGGCAAGTTCGTCAATCATGTGACTGGCGACCCGCCGGGGATCTTTCCCTTTTTTTACAAGATCGTCCCTGGGTATGCCATGGAATTCGAAGCTTTTAAGATTCCAGTCCGTCCAGTCATCCATTTTTTCCGGATTCAGCAGATATGATGTCACTGTCTTCATGCTGTCCCCCCACGCGACCTCAATGGGATATGAAGACTTGCTTAAGCCGGATGCCTCAAAATCAATGATGTACATGGTTGTCCTTTTATTTTTCGCAAGTCATTTCACATTCTACATTTGCGGCAATCTGGTTATAACGTTTGAACTCCGCTTTTGTTAGTCGTTCCTGTATTTCAGAAATTTCGAAAGTGATGCAGTTTGCGCACAAAGTTTTTAAAATTTTGATTATATCCAGACGATCGGACAATCCTTTTTCCGTGTTCGGGTTTTTATTGTAGCGGTGTAACTTCAATGCAATCAGGATCTCGGGTTTTACAATTTCAATATGTGCATCGCCGACTTTGAGAATGTTGGTGGTCTGTTTCCGGTTATTTAATATATATCGGATGATTTTTTTTTTGATGGCCTTGCTTTGCACAGACAGGAAATCGACATAAATCCCGGTTTGGCGGTGTTTCATGCTGTGCATTGCCGAATCGGAATCTGCAAAATAAGTTTCAAGTTTTTCCTGGATTGAAACCGGCATTTCATCGCTGAGAAACGCGTCAAAGTCTGATTCGGAAAGGAGAATATCCACATCATACGTTATTCTGGGTTCGACCGGGTGACGGATATACTTTGCCGCAGAGATTGCGCCGATTAAAATCGCATCCGGGTATACGTATACAACGTCGGCAATCACATTGTTAAAACGGCTTTGGTTCGTTTTCCCATAGGCATTGCTGAAAAAATCATCTGCAATCAATTCACATCGCTCATCATCGCATTGTATAAATTTTTGTTTCATTATTTCCTGCCGAATTAAATTTGTTTATTTTTATTGTTGTGTGAATGCAGACATTCGGAATCTGAAATGATTTTTTAAATAGTGCACTCACATGTAAAAGTCAAAGCGGATTGGTTGAAAACCGATAAAACGGATTGGATTTTTTGGCCCATAACTTCTAAAAGGATCACGGTTGATGGTCCTGTAAATAGCTTCAGGATGGCTAAGTTAAAAGGTTTATATACAACGCAGCAGATAGGACATTTTACGACGTCGTCAAGATTATTGTTGTTCAATCTGCTGAATCCGGAAGGGGAAAGCGCCTGTTGTCCGGTCTATGAAATATTGCTTTAATGTTTTTTCGATTACCTTAAAGGCGATCTCTTCCCAGGGAATTTCGTTTTCGTGAAAAAGTTTTAATTCCGAGCTTTCAGGGGTGACCTGAAATTCGGGATTAATTAAGCGGGAGTGAAACATCAGGTAAAGCTGATTAATGTGGGCAATGTCAAACATCAAATAAGGAGAAAGATTTTCAACAACAGCGCGTGTTTCTTCAAAAGTTTCGCGCCTGGCACCGTCTTCAACTGTTTCACCATTTTCAAGGTATCCGGCGGGAAGTGTCCATTTACCCTTCCGGGGTTCGATGTCCCGGCGGCAAAGCAGAATCCTGTCGTCCCATTCAGGAATGCACCCGACAACTAATTTCGGATTCTGATAGTGTACGATTTCACAAGAATGACAGACATACCTGGGGCGGTCATCATCTTCGGGAATAATCAGTTCAACAGGTTTTCCGCAATTGGAACAAAATCTCATCTTATCGTCGTCCTTTCAGTACTCTGTATTTATCTGATCCGGCAAAATCGACTGGATCACAGGATTAATTTTTTAATATTTCATAATTGATATTTTAGATTTCAAGAAGTGTAATGGAAATTTTACCGCCAAAACAGACATCAACATCCTTTCCAGGTGTTCGTGGACGATTATGAATGATGCCTGTATACTGGTATAAATCTGAATTATTTTTGTACGTGTAGGCATGGGGATTTGTGTCTAGCCCGCAGCATTGATATTCAGGATTCGATGATTCCTCGAGCGGGTGGGGCATGTTGATATTCCAGTACTGCCCCGGATTCAGCGGTATTTTCATCACAATGGAAAGTATTGTTGATGCTTGTTGACCCGTCACTTTCCAGTCGATTCTCTGTTCAGGTGCAATATACTGTGATATTGCAATTGCTTTACATCCTAGAATCGCTGCTTCCCGGGCAGCAGCAACCGTACCGGATTGATAAACATCTGTTCCAAGGTTGGCCCCGGGATTTATACCGGCAATCACCCAGTCCGCAGAAGGGGAAAAAAGTTTTAAGGCCAAACGTGTACAGTCTGCCGGCGATCCATCCACAATATATTGAGCGTCTGATTCCTGTTCAACACTTAGCGGGTCTCTCATTGTCACTCGGTGGCCGGCACAGGATTGCGGATCACGAGGGGCTGTAATAATAACTTCTCCCATGGACAAAACCCCCTGATACAAGGCGTCCAGGCCAGGTTCGTTATACCCGTCATCATTTGTCAGTACGATTTTCATGGGATACACCTTAAGATTTTTGCAAAACCATACACGACCAGTTTTTTTCTTCGGATTTTAACAGGCATGTAAAGTTATCTTTCGTATAGCGATCGATGACGGCATTCATCTCTTCAGGCCGTATGCCGGACAATACAACCGGTGCGCCGGTTTTTGTATTTTTTGAAATGACCGGAAATAAATTCATAATATCCGGGAATCTCAGGTTCGCGGTTATGAAAGAAAATGCAGCATCGGGTTGTTCAGATGGTTTTAAAATTCGGATTCTGTTTTTAAGGCCGTTGATTTGTGCGTTTTTTTTTGCTTCACTGATGGAACAGGGATCTGTGTCTACACCGATACCGTTTTGAATGCCGAGTTTTACGGCCGTAATGGCCAGAATACCGGACCCTGTGCCGATATCCAGAACAGTTGAATTATGAAAGTCCGAAATCAGTCTTTGGTTTTTTAATGCATATTCAATTCCCTGAACCGACATCCGGGTGGTGGGGTGTTCTCCGGATCCGAATGAAACACCCGGGAAAATATCGATGACAATATCTGCATTGCCGGGGGTATATGACATATTATATGGTTTTACGATGACGGATGATGAAATTTTTACCGGCCGGTTGAAAGATTTTTCAACATAAGAAGTGCCAAATATATACGTATATTCGAGTTCTCTTTCAGAAATCAGTCCAACAAGCGCCTTTCTAATTTCTTTTCGTTTTATGTTTAATTGTGAAGATAATATATTTTCAATAGCAGGCTGGGACAGTTTTCTGTCAGAATTTAAAACCAGTTCCAGAATCTTTTGCTTTAATGATTCCTTTTCGATCAAAATATTGCAATCCTTTTAAAAAATTGATTTATGGCGATGACAGTAAATACTTATAAACAGTAATGAGCAGATATTCAACAGATAACCAGGCAATCCGACGACCGAATCTGATCATCTTAAATTTCATTTTAACAAAAAAATACTTTAACTTAATGCTTTTTTTGAATATAAAAATCCCAAAGCGATTTCAGAACGCTGTTATTATGGTTTTTGGGGAAAAGAGGGTTTCGGGCCGGTGAATTTTGGGATATTGCAGCCGGTGTGATGATGTGTACCGAAATATTATCAATGAACATTTTTTAACACATTCAAATTAATTCATAAAATGAAAACAGAATCTTTTTCAACAAAATCATTGTTAGTCGTTGCCGGGTTTACAGCACTTTTTCTTTTGCCGTTTATCAATAAGGCATTTCACATTGACGACTCCCTGTTCCTGTGGTGCGCCGAACAGATTCAGGCCCATCCGTTTGACTTTTACGGTTTCACGGCCAATTGGAATGGTGTGGAGCGACCCATGTACCTGATCAACCAGAATCCGCCGCTGGTTTCATACTATATCGCCCTGGTTACATCTCTTTTCGGCTGGAGTGAAATTGTTCTGCACTTTGCTTTTTTAATACCAGCTGTGTGTTTAAGTGTCGGTATCTATCTTCTGGCCTTTCTTTTCTGTCCCATGGCACCCCTTGCAGCCATGATTGCCGTGACTACTCCGGCATTCATGGTGTCTTCCACGAATGTCATGTGTGATATCCTGATGGTGTCATTTTACGTGTGGGCGGCTGTCTTCTGGTTGTACGGCATGGAAAAGGACAGGACATTATATTTTTTTATCGCAAGCCTGCTGATCTCACTATCTGCCCTGACAAAGTATTTTGGCATCAGCATGGTGCCGCTCCTGCTGGTATTTACTGTAATGAAAAAACGCGGGCTTGATTTACGTCTTTTGTTTTTACTGATTCCATTATTCGTTATGCTCGGATATCAATGGTTGACGCTTATTTTATATGATACGTCTCTTATTTCCAATGCCGCTTCATACGCTCTTGATAGAGGGATTGCAGACTCCCCTAATAAAATTATCACCAAAACGATGATCGGCTTATCTGTCTGCGGAGGGTGTCTAACTGTTGTACTGTTTTATTCTCACATGCTCTGGTCCCGGTTTTTTCTGATCGGTGGTGCTCTTCTGCTTACTTTCCTGACTGCCGTATTTTTAGTCATTGATAATTTCAGTGGGAATCCGTTAATCAATATTTCCACGGCATCTGAGGTTGTAATCGTTCAACTTTTTTTGTTTGTTCTTATCGGTTTTCAGATTATAAGCCTGGCGGCTGTCGATGTATATAAAAATAAAGATTCGGAATCCTTATTTTTATTTCTGTGGGTTCTGGGGACTTTTTTGTTTTCAAGCCATGTAAACTGGACCATTAACGCAAGAACCATACTTCCCATGATACCAGCCGTCGGCATTCTGGTGGTACGGAGGCTCAATGTTCGTTATGATTTATCCGGTCCGGGAAACATCAGGCACTTTTTATGGCCCCTGATTCCTGCTGCGCTCATCGCCATGGCAGTTTCATGGAGCGATACATCTTTTGCCAATTGCCAGCGTTCAGTCGCTCAGCAAATTCATGTCGGCTTAAAAGATTACCCGCACAACGTATGGTTTCAGGGGCACTGGGGATTTCAGTATTACATGCAGCGTCATGAAGCAAAGGCACTTGATTTTAAGAATTCTCTGATCGGTATAGGAGATATTATTATTATACCCCGGACGAATACCGGACAGAAAAGACTTCCACCGGACAAATTCACTTTTGTCAAAAAGCTGGAATGTGATCTGTTGAAATTGGTAGGGACCATGTCCAAGAAGAACAGGGCATGTTTTTATTCAAATACAAATACCGGCTCAAAACTTTTCCTGCCGTTTGCGTTCGGAAATATTGAATTGGAAGAATATTATGTGTTTATTGTCGGTAAATTTAAGGATCCTGAAAAATTTATCAAACGATTAAATGGTGAAATCTGATTTAATGATGACAGCATATCTATTGTTTTGCATATTGATATTTTCAGGGATATAATTCAATCAACAGTTTGAAATACTCTTCTGACTCATACCCGATATCTGTCCATGTATTTTATATCCGGATTTTTTATGGTAAGAATTTTCTAAAAATTCGTCACAAATCGCGTTAATAATCTGATCGGTTCAATTTATGAAGTCTTATTTGTAAGGAAGATATATTCGCAAGTTTCGCCCCGGTCTGAAAATGAACCTGTTTATATCATGCCGGACCAGTCAGGCTCATTCTTGAAAATCGGTGTTGCGATTACACCTGATCCATATATCCGTTTCATGGATTATCGATTCTCCTTTTCGTATAATAATCCGCAAATAATATTTATGATGAATAGTGGTGATGCAATTATGATTCAATCATCTGCTGGTGAGAATGTTAAAGTCGTCGAAAGGATGAAGTTATCAAATTAACAGCTAATTTTTTTTCTTCAGAATATATAAAGTCACCAAAAAACAGTTAAAGTGATTTGAAAATCTGTGGAAAAGGTGTCTGCTTTTCATGCTTTACGGGAAAAGGAATCCGGCTTCTGGTGATTAAATATAAAAAGTACGTAACTGTTTTTGCTGTAATTTTTTTATGCTATCTTTTAATCGGTTGTGCCCACACTTCCATGAATCCTGATTATTCCGGGCCAAAACCATTGCCTGCCAATCTTGAAAAGGAATTTGACTATATCCGGTTTAACGGGGTGTATTCATCCGATGTTATAAAAGAAAACAAAAAAATTATTATCAAACAAATCAGATTTACACCGGGAACCAATATCATCGAAATGGACCATGATATTATTTTAGATTATTATGATATCAAGGGAAATTTAAAATCTCCGGTAATAATGGTGCTTCCCATATTCGGGGGGTCCAATTATTTTGCAAACACGTTTGCCGAATATTTTGCTGATAATGGGTATTCTGCGATCATTGTTCACCGGCAGAAAAAGTATAAGACTTTCGACGACCTTGATAAGATGGATAAGATCCTCCGGCAGATCGTTTTTGATCACAAGCAGGCCCTTGACTGGGTCGGAATGCAGTCAGACCTCGATTCTGAAAGTATCGGCGTCTTCGGCATCAGCATGGGGAGTATCAAAGCCGCGCTCATCAGCTCTCTGGATAAACGGATCAAGACCAGCGTGATGTGTCTGGTGGGTGGAAATCTTCCCGAGATTATTGCCACGTCTGATGAAAAAGGGGTGGTCCGGCGCCGTGAAGAATACATGAAAAAACATGATATATCCGTAGAAGAGTTTCATGATCGGCTGCAGTCAAAGATAACCTGTGATCCCATCAACTATGCCGAATATATGGATGCGGAGAATTCATTAATGGTTCTGGGCTGGTTTGATTCTGCCGTACCCTATAAAAACGGCAATGGGCTTTGGGAAAAAATGGGAAAACCTGAAAAAATAACCATGCTGACCGGTCACTATACCGCCATACTCGGATTGCCGTATATAAAAATGAAATCATTGGATTTTTTCAACCGGAAATTAAAGTAATTATTGTTCGATTTCTTAAGAAACCTTATCGTCAATATTAATCACTCACCGGGTGACCTATGTTAAAACAAAGGGTTACAACGTATATTTATTTATTGTTTGTGTTTGCATGTGCGGGGTGTTCAAATTTCCCCAACCGGTATGATGTCATGGGAAAAATAGGCAGCTGGAGTGTGCCGGAAAATGAACTGACACTTGCGCAGAGAACCGTTTTTTTCAATCACCGGTCTGTTGAAGATGTGCTTGCCAGGGCGCAAATTATTGAAACAAAAGACCCCGCATTCAACCATATCAAAGTGATTCTCATGAGAGGAACCCCTTATGAAATGGGTTTTCAGAACGGACGGCTGAATAAAGATGACATCCGGAAAAATGTTTATCATATTATCGGAATTGTAAAAGCATATGCCAATTCTAAAGGAGTGCATGAAGATGCAATGGATGAAGTCTATGATCTGATTGAACCGTTTATTCCGATTGAAGACAAACAAGAGATGCGGGGCCTGGCCCATGGGGCGGGAATTCCGTTAAGAGTCATTCACTGGCTGCATGCCATCCCTGAGCTGTCCGAATATGCAGGCAAGAAACAGTTTTTGCGCGGAAAAAAATATAAAACCCAGGAACCGGAAAAAGGGAGCCTTGCGGATCCTGAATTAGAGACATGCAGCGGTGTCATTGCATTTAACGAAGCCACCAAAAATGGTGAGCTTTATCATCTCAGAGTGCTTGATTGGATTCGGGAACTGGGAGCCCAACAATATCCGGTCATTCACGTCTATCAGCCGAATGAAGGGCATGCGTCCGTATCGTTCTCGTATGCCGGTTTTACCGGCTGCATCACCGGAATGAATGAAAATCACATGGCATTCGGGGAGATGGGATATGGCAACCGGAATTTTGAAACCCTGGAAGGGATTCCGTTTGTTTTTCTTTTCAAAAAGTTGCTCCGGGAAGCGGATTCCATACAGGAAGCGCTGCAGATTGTGAATGATTCCCAGCGTACCTGCTCGTATGTTTACCAATTCAGCGGTACCAGCCAGGATTCGGCCGATCATGGGGTGATGCTTGTTTCAGATTATCAGCGATTCGAATCTTTGTCGGATGCTCAGGAGTTTTGTGATGAAGGGGATGACCGGTGTTACGATGGGATCAACGATGTCCTATTTGCCGGCCACACGACAGATAAGCTGAGGGCATTTATGGTTCAACATTATGGCGATCATGATCTTGAATCATTTAAGGAACTGGCAAAAGTAGCAGCCATGAAGGGAAACGTACAAAATGTAATTATGAAACCTGAAACCCTGGAAGCATGGATGGTCAATGCCTCAAACACTTCAAAGGATGAAATAGGCAAGGCCTGCAACCAGCAATGGTATTATTTTAATTTTGGGGAAATGATCGGTCAATAAATACCGATAAAAAGACTTTCTTTTTGGTTCTCATGGAAAAATATTGCAACCAACGTACAATATTTTAATTTTAGAAGATCGGAATTAAAGATAAAGACGATTTTTATCCACGGTGCTCGAATATTCCCTTACACTTTGTCATGGCGGCATGTTTACGTGTCAGGGGATACTGGCGGCAATAATCCGGTTTGATATCCTGAATCCCGCATTCAAACCGGTTTTTGGAGGCAGTGGGGATCAGCCAGGGACATTCCGGATAGAAACGGCCGGAGTCGGGTTCCTTCCAGATCATGTACCTACGGGTTCCACTGTCGGATTGAATGATCATCACTCTTTCCATGATATCATGGCGTTCAAGCATTTCCCATCGTTTGTAATCATTCTCATTGCAGTCATTGTGGTATTTCAAATTACGGCAGCAGTTTCCGCATTGACGGCATTTAAATTGTGCCATTTCGGTTTTAATCCAGATGCCCCTGATTCCATTTTCATCATTTTGTCCGACAAAGGTTTTTGTCCGGAATACCTTGCTGCAGATATCAGCCATAACTGATAATGGATATGTTTTTTTACATAATGCGGTGAACAGATAGTTCCCAAGATCATGGTCTTTCATGCGCCGTATTTTGCTTTTTCGTCCCCGTGTTATCAGCACACAGTTATTTCTTCCTTCTTTTGTTACAATATTCCGGTTTTCTGTGATTATCGGGCACAGTTCCTGGAAAAGATCAAATTGTGAGCCATACTGCTGAAAGTCGATATGAATGGCATCCAGTACCTGCTTAGGTGTGAGAAAAATTTTTTCATTTTCATACATCATCTGCTCCCTGAAATCATTATCTCCCAGCTCATTCTTTATAAAGGATTTTGATCAAGAGAAACCACCCGGTTGCATCCATTATTTTTAGCCTGGTAAAGGGCTTCATCCGCCAGAAGGATAATATCTGCCGGTGTTTTTTCGGCACTGGGAACAATTGTACCTGTTCCCAGGCTGATGGTTACAATTTTTCCGGTACCGGATGTTTCATGTTTTATTGCCAGAGCTTCAACCGATTCACGGATTTTTTCGGCAAGAAAAGATACTTCCGATGCCAGTGTGTCAGGCAATACGGCTATAAATTCCTTTTTGCCATATCTTGCGGCCAGATCTCCGGCACGCTGCAGGTTTTTGTCAAATATGAGGGCAACCGTTTTCAGGCATTCATCGCTCAGGGAATGACCATAGGTGGCATTAAACGCCTTAAAATCGTCAATATCTGACATAATAACGGAAAGCGGCTGTTGATTCCTCAGGGTTCGGTTCCATTCAATTGCCATGACCTGGTCAAAAAGTCGGCGGTTGGCTATGCCGGTGAGGTTGTCATTGTAATTGTATTCCCCATATTCACGGTTCTGTTCCATGATGGCAATACCGAAAAATACAATTGATGAAATCGTTGCAGCCGGCTGCAGGAAAAGGTTGCCGGGAATCCAGGGAATAATTCCGAAAACACTGAGTATATATATTTCGGAAGTAATATGGCCAATGAGCCATCCAATGGCAAAATATTTGGCATTGGGAACTCCATTGATCCAGAAGAAAATGGAAATCCCGGTAGAAAAAAGCGGACCGACGCCCAGCAGAATAATGTTGAAGAGCGGGGTGAACGGATTGGGCAGCAAATTTATTGGAATAAAGCCGATCCCCATCCATTGCAGGACATGAATGATTCCGTCGATGCGTTTTGAATAGAAATTGATATTCAAAAACGTTCGTAAAAATTTAGCACTGGTAAAATAAAGAAGCCCGATGAGCGTGATAAGAATTGCTCGATTTAAGTTTGCAAATACGGGTCTTATGAATTCCTGGAAATGCCCCTGATAAGAACCTATAAACAAACCGAGGCAAACGATATAAAATGTAAACCACAAGGCGGAGAGATTTTTCAGCCGGATGGCAAGTACGGCAAAATAAGCGATAAACGCGATCAAAATCCCGTAAATAATTCCGTGTATCATATTGATGCGGTTTTATTAATTTTTAAAGTGTCGGTAACAATGCTTTCGATAAAAAGTCCGGCGATTATCATATTGTCAATAATCGTAGTGATAATTAAAAAACTAACAGAAAAAACATTGAAATAAAAGTAAAAAGCATTTGGATCTTCCGTTTGAAAAGAATCTGATTTCTGGGACTTTTTCGTCACCTCCATACATGTTGGTCAGCTAATAATCAGCAAATAAGGCAAAATCGGTATGATGAACGGTAGCAGTCGCAGTTTAAAGTGCAGGGTAAAAGGTAGATGCGGATTGAAAAAAACAGTAAGTGTTTTGAATACAGAATGCTGATACTCTGATGTAAAAAACGTAAAATTGAATATGTAATGGAGTTATTATTTATCACATGAAACCTATTAAAAAAAGAGTCTTTTTTATCTGTTCAATACAAAATATCTTTCCTTTTTACTATTTTAAAGCAGAAAGCTTATTTATATTACTGCCCCGCGTTATCTGAAATTCAACGATTGGAAATTGGAATTTATGACAGCGAATGCATGATTTTATGTCAGTTATCAAGCAGGTGATTCATTGTTTTCGATTTTTGGCAAATGGGAAAGCCGTTATAAACGGTTGATTCTCATGTCAACGGGCGATTATGGTAAGATTTAATAAATCTTACCGTGCCGGTTCTGCCGTTTAAAATCATGGAATGTGAAATTGCCCCTTTGGAATGATATTTGACACCCGACAGAAATGATCCCCCGGAAATGCCGGTGGCGGCAAAAAACGCATCATCGCTGGTAATAAGGGTTTCCACGGTCAGAATTTCATTCAGGTCGGTGCCGTAGGATTGGATAGCCTGGCGCTCGGCCTCACTCTGGGGGTCAAGATGCGCAAACATCTGCCCGCCCAGCGCCCGGATGGCGCACGCGGAAATAACGCCTTCGGGTGTCCCGCCGGTGCCCATCATTACATCAACGTCAGAATCCGGGTTAACCGCCATCAATGAGCCCGCCACATCGCCGTCCGTGTGCAACTGGATACACGCGCCGGTTTTCCGGATGTCCGCAATCAGCTGATCATGCCTGGGTTTTTCAAGCACAAACACGACCAGTTCTTCCACGGATTTTCCAATGGCTTTGGCAATGTTTGTTAAATTATCCTTAACAGGTGCGTTGATATCAATGACTTTGGCTGCTTCCGGCGGACCGACAATTTTTTTCATGTAATAGCTGGGACCCGGGTCATACATGTTTCCGGCCGGGCATGCGCCGACCACGGCAATAGCATTGGGACGCCCGAGTGCCAGCAGATTGGTACCTTCCACCGGGTCAACGGCAAGGTCAAGGTCCAGGCCGTTTCCGTTACCCACCTTTTCGCCGTTATAGAGCATGGGGGCGTTGTCTTTTTCGCCTTCGCCGATGATAATAGACCCATTGATGTCAATTGTGGAAAAAGCGTTTCTCATGGCATCCACTGCCGCTCCGTCCCCGGCTTCCTTAAGCCCTTTCCCCAGAAATCTGCCGGCAGCCAGAGCTGCAGACTCGGTGACGCGCACAAGGTTCAGCGCAAGATTTTTATACATGGAATCCATATTTGATGATCCGATTTTTTTAAAATTAACAAGTTGATGTCACATTATTCTTGTTCTCGTTAAATGATACCGGGCAATATGTCAAAATTTATTTCTTGACTTACGCTTTTTAAACAATATAAATGCTTTTTTGTTCAAGCGCTGATAAATGCGAATATATACTCTTCGCATTTATATTAAGGCATAATAGGGAATTCCGTGTAAATCGGAAACGGGCCCGCCGCTGTAATTGGGGATGAACACCGCGTAAAACCACTCCGGATAATCGGGGGAAGGTGCGGCAAGTAATATGATCCAAAAGTCAGAAGACCTGCTTGAATAATCGGATTGTTTTCTAGGCAATAAAAATAATCCGGACGATCATCTTGAAGATAAAATAGGGAAATCTGCGAGATCACTTTCTATGATCCGCGGGTTTCCCTTTTTTTTGGCAGGGAGATCATAAAACGCGGGAATCAGTCACTTGTGAAATGCGTTTTATGGGAAATCAGATGCCTGATATTCGGAATTGTTCAGTGTTCTTTAATGTCCCTGCATGTTTATTTATGATGATATGCAGCGCAATTACCTGTATTGCGTTTTCAGATCCGGCCGCTGCGGAAGATGCAGTGACTCTGGCCCCGATTGTAGTAACTGCAGGATCTGTAAACAATGATTATCAGACCGGAGAAGTCAATACATCGAACACCCCGGTATTTTACCATAAAATCAATGCTGATGCCCGTATAGATTTTATCAACAAATTTTTTTCGAAAAATCAGGGCCTGCCGTCCTGGAACAACAGTGAAGAAACACAAACTGATTTTTCAACCGACCAAAATATTTTTACACTCAAATGGATAAAAGACAATATCTCTTCTCATCATGTAAATACATGCTCTCAAATCGGTTACCTGTTTAAGATCGAAGAATATGATGATTCAAAAGGCCAGGGCATGTATTGTTAGCTGCCCACCAACACATCCGCAAACCCGCAGGCGGCAATTTAATATGCACTGAATTGATAACATAAAATTGAACAATATGTCAGATCCGATATTTTTAAGCGTTTTTTAAATATTAACAGGTAAATACGGAAATAAATATGACTGAACTTGCAGTTTTGTTTTCAGCTTTTGTTTTAGACCGTTTGATCGGAGACCCGATATATCGATTCCATCCGGTGCGGTTGATGGGAAACCTGATCAGCATCAATGAAGGTGTTTTGTTCAAGATCGGACTGCCCGGATATTTTGGCGGTTTTTTGCTGTTAGCAAGTGTAGCCGGTATTTCCATTTTGTGCGCTTTATCTGTGTACTTCATTGCAAATGCGTGGCTTCCGAAATCCGGTACGCTTATCAGCATTTATTTTCTTTATTCTGTTATCGGACTCCGGGATCTTTTTGTTCATGCCGCTCCTGTTAAAAAAACACTGCAGGATAACAATTTAAACGAAGCCCGAAAATATGTTCAGCGCTTCGTCGGCCGGGACGCCGGCAGGCTGAATAAGGAAGGCCTTGTGCGAGCGGCCATTGAAAGCGTGGCGGAAAATTTTGTTGACGGGTTTTTGTCGGTTGTTTTCTGGTTTGTTTGCGGAGGGCTGTTTGCCGGGGTATTGGGATGGCCGTCTTTACCCTTTGCCGTTGGGTGTGTTGTTTTTTACCGGGTCGTCAATACCTTAGATGCCATGATCGGGTATAGAAATGATCGATATCGAAAATTCGGATTTGTTTCAGCTAAAGCCGATGATTGGTTTAATTTTGTGCCGGCTCGCATATCTGTTTTAATTATCATCGCAGCGGCTTTTCTATGCGGATATGACGCAAAAAACGGTTTTCGAATTGCCATGCGTGACCGGCTGAAGCATGCATCTCCCAATTCCGGTCACCCGGAGAGTGCCATTGCCGGGGTTTTAGGTGTTCGTTTGGGCGGGCCCACCATCTATCATTATGGATATATTGACAAACCCTGGCTCGGGGATGGTGGCAAAGAAATGACTCCGGACTGTATTCAAAGTGCCTGCCGTATTATTCAATGCGCTGCCTGGATTGCCCTGGTATTCGCATTGATAGTAATGGCGGTTACGGATTTGTTGATTTGATAAACGCATAACGTGTCCCAAAGAACCGTTCATTACGTCAATTGAAAATAAATTATGGGTATTGTTTTCTAAATGATCACTTTTCAGCCGATGAGAATCAAACCGGCAACCCATGACATTGATTCCTCCTTTGCTTCCTTTTGCCGCATGTTGATATCCGAAGGCCACCCTGCCGCCTGCATCAGTTTTGATACATTGATGCCATAGCCCGACATGGATGGCCTGGCCGATTGGGGATTCCGGCAATGAGCATTATTTGCAATGACCCGGCACGCGGTATGTTCATGACAAAAAATCTTTTTGCAGGAACTTCCGGCAAACGCCTTTGAATCGGTAAATCCTGTTTTAATAGCGGCCTGCTCAACACTGGCAACGATTTCATGGAGCAGTTTCAATATATCTCGACGTTCATCGGAAAACAGGATTGCCGACGGCATTTCAATCCTGACAACAATGGCATGCTTGATATTTTGTAACAATTTTTTAAATCCGGACGGTCCGGAGACATGGGGCGGACAACTGGGAGACAAACCGTAGTTTCTGCATTGCGGTTCCCGGCAGAGATTTGCCAGATCATCTTCTGCGGAAATAGTATCAGCCGATATTATCGCGGCTTTACTCGCTCCTGAAAGAATTGCCCGGCGGACCAGGTCATTCAGACGT
Organism: Desulfococcaceae bacterium; assembly: GCA_030145385.1. Taxonomy (GTDB): domain Bacteria; phylum Desulfobacterota; class Desulfobacteria; order Desulfobacterales; family Desulfosalsimonadaceae; genus SURF-3. The sequence continues at coordinate 24,625 of JAQYVU010000021.1, read as the reverse complement.
GATTCAATGTTGTCCAAATTTTTAAAACCCCTTTATGTAAAAGTCGTCATGAATGAACATTTACTTTTCATGCTTGTAAAACATGACCCCGATGGCTTCCGGGCCGGCATTAATTCCGATGGAGGGGCCGAAGTAAGTCCGGAAAATATCACGGCATTCAAAATTTTGTTCAAAAACTCCCCGTAAGCTGTTAACAACAGTTAAATCTCTGCCATGAGCGATGGCAAGGTTAATCGGATGACTGCCGATCTCTTCTTTAATAATATCCAGCATTGACAGAATCATATTCGGCTGTTTCCCAAAAAGACGTGTTTTAACCGCCAGCTTGCCGTCTTCAAAACCCAAAACTGGTTTTGCTCCTAAGGTCAGCCCCAGCAGTGCTTTAAATCCGCTGATTTTTTTTCTTTTTCTTAAGTACTTAAGAGTCGGTATGGCAAGGTATGAGGTCGTCCGCGAAAGAACACGGTTGAGATTATAAACAACGCTTCCGAATTCTTTTCCCGCTTTAAATGCCTTTGCAGCCTCAATTACTGCAACTCCGAATCCCATGCTGCATGACCTGGAATCGATAATTTCAACTTTGCATTTGTGAGATGAAAATTCTTCGCTTACCTTTAATGCTGTTTTATAATTATCGCTTAAGGCGTCTGAGCAGTGAACAATCAGCAACTCTTCACATTTTGATGTCAACTGCATAAATTTAAGCGCATAATCCTGATAGGTAATGGCTTCAGTATTCATGGATTTATATTTTTCATAATTTTCATAGAAATCCATTATGTTGATATCAACACCATCTTTATATGTTTTTCCATCAAGAACTACGTTTACGGGCATAACTTCAATTCCCAGATCCCGTGCTATATAATCAGGGATATCCGCTGTACTGTCTGTTAAAACAACTCGTTTCATTTTTTGTCTCCCTTACTGGACATTGATTTATTTAAATAAGTTCTTTTTATTTTTTAATTCTCAGGATGTCAAATAGTTAGTATTTTATTGCATTTTATAATGACCGCCAATTCATAGTTTTTATATGTTACTTATTAATAATTTTCCGCTTAACACTTGACTTAAAAGCGGATAAAATAATACATTGCATAAGAAAAAGTTAATAAATTCAATTCTTAAACATCTAAAGGAGAGTTTGAGTATGAAACGATTAGTTTTTTTTGTTTTTATCATGTCCCTTTTTTGTATTCCATAGATTTCCGTTGACGGCATTGCCAAAGAAATCGCTTTTGATGAAGAACATGCGCCCACTGTTGCGGATGTCGTCAATGCCTTAAAACCTGATGAAAACACGGATATTAGGCTCAGGGGCATAAATTACAAACCGGAACCGGTTGAACCTAAGATGATTTCGGTTGAACTGCAGTTTGAAAAAAAAATCATCAAGACTTACCGCCGGTACTCAACGAAGCCTTAACATGGTTGGCCGAGCCCTTAATTCAGAGGGCTTGATGGATTTACAAAATCCGAATTCAATGAAAAACAGGCGTTTCAAAATTGTTGCCGCACGATGATTAATTTGCCTCAGGCGCCACTGTGTGAGGATTTAGGTAAATACACATAGGCCAAAAAATGATAAAATTCTTTCCGAAAATTCTGTAAAATGATGATGCGGACTTCTGCAACCCTTTTCAGTGTTTTTAGGGTTTGAACGACAGTTGATTCAGGAGAAATCCTTTTGAAAAAAATATCTTTTTTTGTTTTTCCGGTTTTTCTTATTGTTATATTGATTTTCACCCCTTATTTATCTGCATCCTCTTTGCCCGATATTGAAAGTCTATTTAATCAAGGAACCATTGCTTATCATGAAGGCAATGTGCTTGAAGCCCTGGCAAAATGGCAAAAGGGTTTTGAACTTGCCGATCTGCGCGGTAATGAAAAATTAACCGGCGTTTTTGCCGCCAACATAGGCCTGGCGTATGCTGATCTTAGGGATTATGAAAACGCCCTCCGGTTTTACGAGAAAGCGTTGCAAGTCAATCAAAAGATCGGAAATTTAAAGAATTCCGCCATCAACCTGAACAATATCGGCGCACTTTATAAGGATTCAGGAAATCCTGAAAAAGCCTTAGCCTCTTTTAAACAGGCGATTGAGATACGCCGTATATCAGGAGACCTGAGGGGGACCGGCAAGGTTTTGATGAACCTGTGTGCCGTGTATATCGATTCCGGCAACTACAAAGCAGCATTTAAAAGCATAGAAGAAGCTATCTCTGTTTTCAGCCAAATTAAGGATCAGCACAACGAAACAGCGGCCCTGGTTAATCTGGGGCTCGTTTTTGCGGATATCGGACAGTATAAAAATGCTTTAGAGATGTATAAAAAAGCAATGGGTTTGAATAAATCGATCAATGATTCTAAAATTCAGGCGCATATTTTCGAAAATATCGGTTCGGTTTACATTCAGCAAAAGGCGTATCATAAAGCCATTCTTTACTATCAAAAAGCCCTGGACATGGAACGTGAAAATAATAATCGAAATGGCGTGGGAAATGTCCTGTGCAATCTTGGTGTCGCGTATAAACAACTAGGTGATTTAAATAATGCGTTAAAACATTATGAAGATGCTCTTGCGATAAAGCGCTTTCTTGAAGACCGACCCGGCGAGGGCGCAATCCTTGGAAATATCGGACTGGTATATGAAAAATCAGGCAAATTCCAAACAGCCCACGATCATCTGATTGAAAGCCACCAGATCTGTATGGCGTATGATTTGCCTGAGTACCGGTGGAGAGCGCTCCGGGGGCTTGCAAAGGTCGAAGCCGGACTTGAACTCCATGACAAAGCAATACACCATTATCAGCTTGCCCTGGATGAAATTGAAAAGATGCGCGAAAGATTAGGGCAAAAAGAAATGAAAGCGTCTTTTATGCAGGATAAAATGCATGTCTATGATGAGCTGATAGAACTCTTTGCGACTCTGAACAAAAAAGATCCGCTGCAGGCATATGACCAACAATCTTTTCATGTATTTGAAAGAAAACAGGGCCGTGTATTTATCGAAGAAATGGGAAAAAGCGGTGTCCGGAATTTTTCCGGTATCCCGTCGGAAATTGTCGGTAATGAAGCACAACTTTCAACAGAACTCGTGAAAATTAAGGCGGCCATTGAAAAGGATTTTACAGAGAGCAAACAAAACAATGATGAAGAAAGAATCCGGAACCTGAAAGCGAACGCAGATGCCGTTAATAAACGTCTTCAGGCTTTACGGCAGACGATAAAAAAAGACTACCCGAATTATCATGCGTTAAAGTACCCGCAACCGGTTGAGCTTAAATATCTTCAGCAAACGGTTCTTGAATCTGACGAAATCATGTTGGTTTACAGTGTTATGGATGATTTGACCTTTTTATGGGCGATCGCAAAAGATCATTTTTCCATCCATCAAATCAAAGCCGGCACAGATGATTTTACCCAAAAGGTGGTTGCTTACCGAAACAACTATATCAATATATTTAAGGGGCAGAAGCTGCGCGGTGTGCCTTCCGTATCGGAACCAGCCGCAGGGGCTGAAAAGACGCAGCGACTCCATTCTCTGCTGTTTCCCAAAGCCGTTTGCCATACGATCAAAAAATATTCAACGATTTATATTATTCCCACGGGCCCTTTGTATTTACTGCCGTTTGAGTCACTGAAAAATGATTCCGGCCAGTATTTGATCGAAAATCACAGTTTTGCATATCTGTCATCAGCTTCACTGTTAAATGTACTGCGGGCGACCCGGGAGCAAAAAAAAATAAAACCGAAATATCCTTTTCTGGCGTTTGCCAACCCTTTGTATGAAGTACCGTCAAAATTTGATGATACGGTGGAAGAGATCCAGGTTCGGTCTTTTTATAACATTATGCGGGGTAACATTGATGCACTGCCTGAAACCGAAGATGAGGTGGTGCGTATTAAAAATATATTAAATGCACCGGCTGCCAGTCACCCGCTGCAAACACAAAAAAATGCATCCCGGAGTGTTTTGTTTGAGTTAAACGCAAAAGGCAGTCTTGAAAACTACCGGTATATTTCCTTTGCCTGTCACGGCATTTTACCCGATGATGTTAATGGGGTTACCCAGCCGTCTCTGTTGCTCTCGACACCGGATCCGGTCACCGATGAAATCGGATTGCTGACAATGTCTGATGTATTTGGACTAAAATTAAATGCGGATCTTGTTGCCTTATCCGCATGTAATACAGGCCGGGGGGAGATCGTCAGGGGGGAAGGGGTAATCGGTCTGACACGTGCATTCATGTATGCGGGAACGCCGGCAATATCCGTCAATCTCTGGTCCGTTGAAACAATATCTGCTCAAAAACTCAGTGTTGATTTTTTTAACACACTTCAGCAGGGGAGAAATCGAGCAGCGTCGCTGAGAGAAAGCAAGCTTAAACTCATCCGCGGCGAAGCAGGTAAACAGTTCCAATTGCCGTTTTTCTGGGCTCCCATGATAATATTTGGAGATGGCAGCTGATTTAAGCCTGATTCCGGTGAAGGCTAAATTGATGACTGAAGAAAATAAAATTAAACTGCAGAACATACTGGGTGACAAGTACGACGTTCAGGAATTGATTTACAGGGGCGGGATGGGTGAAGCCTATCTTGGTCTGCATCGGCAACTCGCGTTCAGGTCCGCCATAAAAATCATGACTCAAAAATTGTCTGATGATCCGGAACAAAAGAAACGCTTTCATCGTGAAGCTATCCAATATCATGGCGGTTTGATTTCTATATTTAAAATTTGAAACTGTATGCCTGCATAAAAAAGGCAGGAGTGAAAATTTTTTCATACCTGCCTTTTATAAGAGATAATGCCGGTTGTTTGTATTTATCTTCTGTTCGGTCTGACAATATCTTACATGGTATAAAGGTCGCTGGACATAAATAACGGATCGGTGGTCAGGTTCACTCCGAGGCGACGGATGCCTTCTTCATCTCCCGGGGAAGGCATATGGGTCATGTGCATTTCGCAGTCACGAAATTCTTTGAGACCCTCCATGGCCAGCTGGACTGTGTGGTTGCTCGTGGCACTTATGGCCAGGGCGATCAATGTTTCCTGGAGATTGAGACTCATGCTTTTTTCACCCAGAATATCGGTTTTCAGGCAGGTTACCGTATCACATATGTTCTGGGGCAGGAGATGAATCTTATTGGGTATGCCTGCCAGGTGCTTGAGAGCACGGGTAATAACGCTGGATGCCCCGTGCATTCGGGGAGAGTTGCTGCCGGAGATAATGGTTCCGTCTTTCAACTCAATGGCAGCCCCGAAAAACACCCCTTCGCTTCCCAGCCTCGGGTCCTGTTCCGCCTCTTTGGCAATTCTCCGGGCAGGCAGCACAACCGGCCGGTCCTCGGTAGTGAGATTGTACTCCTTCATTAAAAGCTCCGCACGCTGCAGCGTTTTCTTGTCGGTCAGCCCCAGGGCGTATTCGCACTGATACCGGAGATACCGGCGAATAAGTTCCTGTTTTGCCGCTGCCTGGGTGCCCTGATCATCGGTGATGGCAAATCCTACCCGGTTAACTCCCATATCCGTTGGGGACTGGTAACAGCATGTATCTCCGGAAATTTTTTCAAGGATTCGTTTCAGAACCGGGAAAATATCCACATCCCGGTTATAGTTGACGGATTGAGTGCCGTATGCCTCCAGGTGAAATGGATCAATCATGTTAATATCGCCAAGATCTGCCGTGGCAGCTTCATAGGCTGCGTTTATCGGGTGTTTGAGAGGCAGGCTCCAGACAGGGAATGTTTCGAATTTGGCATACCCCGCCTGAATACCGTGCCGGTTGTCGTGATACAGCTGGGAAAGGCAGGTGGCCATTTTCCCGCTTCCCGGTCCCGGGCCGGTAACAATCACCAGGGGACTTTTTGTGGAAATATAGTCATTAACACCGTATCCCTCTTCACTGACGATCAGGTTCACATCTGTGGGATAACCTTTGGTAAAGTAATGAGTAAAAACATCAATCCCGCGCCGTTCCAGCTTGTTTTTGAAAATCACGGCTGCAGGCTGTTTTTCAAAACGGGTGATAATAACGCCCCGGACTTTTACTTCCCATCGTTTCAGGTCATCAATAATTTTCAGGATATCGGTTTCATAGGTAATGCCGAAATCCGCCCGGAGTTTTTTGCGTTCAATATCCCCGGCATAAATGCAAATCAGAACCTCTGCCTGATCCTTAAGTTCCTGAAGCAGGCGGATTTTAATGTTTGCATCATACCCGGGAAGCACGCGTGCCGCATGGTAGTCAAAAAGAAGCTTGCCCCCGAATTCGAGGTAGAGCTTGTTGCCGAATTGTTTTATCCGCTGCCTGATTTCCGCTGCCTGCTGTTGCAGATATCGTTCATTATCAAAAATAGTTTTTTCTGACATTTTCAGCCCCTGATTAAAAAGTCTTAAATCTGATGATTTGAAACCTAAGTTGATCGCAATTTAGGTGGAAAGTAAATTTTTGGTTATCCGGTTTGCGCATGTCTAATTTATTTCTTCATTCATTTTATTTGACTGGATCCTGCCATGTATTTTTTTCCCTTTAAAGCCGGATGACGGATATTATCCAATCTATCTTTCAGCTGCAGTTATTTATACAAAAAGGGCGATTGAATTAAATCAAATGTTAAAATATGCACTGTATTAGCATAACTTGCTGCAAGAGACAAAAATAAATTAATTCAAACTTAATTTATTATTTAGTCAAATTAATCGAAAGAAGACATGATTCAACTCTCCGATGGTGCAAACACACGGAAAAGGTTCACTGAAATTCCAGTTCATAAAATATCATTTATAAATTGAAATTCAATAAACATAAGTAAACGTTCCTGAATTTCCGATCATTGTTAGCATACCGGATTCCCGTTTGTTATCAAGATCAATTATCATGATTATTTTCATTATTTTAAATGTGTTATGATTGGTTTTTAAGTTGCCGTGCGCCTTAAATGCCATTGATCTGTTTTTTAATTGACAGGAAATTTTTTTTTGAAATACGATCACAATATCTTAAAAATCAGTTGCGCCATTTTTAAAGTAATTCACAGTTGGTCCTCATTGAGGAAATGTTTATCAGGCCGGCTTTTAATAGATTTTAATATTAATGTTTAAATTCTCTAATCTTGACGTTTTAACCAGAAAGGCAGGTAGCAAATTGAAAAAAATACTCATGTCATTGGCCATTGTCGTTGTTGCTGCATCTCACAGCTATGCAGGGCTTGTCCAAACCTTCGGAGTCGGTGCAAACTCAACAGCACAGGGTGAAGCGGTGGTTGCCCATGCGGACGATCCCTTTGCAGTGTATTATAATCCCGCCGGGTTGACACTTGTAAAGAAAAAAGTCCTTACCACCGGCGTCATGGTTTATGACGCAAGGGTTGAAGTGACGGATTTCAGTATTACCTCTTCCCATCCGGCAGCTGAGGGTATTGATTTTAATTCAGGCCCTGCCGATTTTGAAAGCAACGGAGATTTGGTTTTCAACCCCAATTTCGGCTTTGCGATGCCCTTTAACGAAAAGCTGAGTTTTGGTATTGCCGCATATGCCCCTTACGGTCTACATATTGAATGGGATTCCGATTATACCAAGAATCCCGGGGCGCTTTATGCATGGGAATCAAAGTATGTCCGCGAAGCGATTACGCCTGGTCTGGGTTATCAAGTCTCTGACAATCTTTCCGTTGGATTTAGTGTCAGTTTAGGTCGTTCAATTTCCGACGCCGGCAAAACCTATCCGGCAAATCCGGCAACAGGCTCACCAATAACAAAACTGAAGCTGGAATCTGAAGATTCTTTCAATTACTCATTCAATGTTGGCGTGATGTATCGTCCCATAGACGCCATTTCCCTGGGCCTGACCTACAGAAGCCGAACCGATGCAGATTTCAAAGGAGATGTGATAGCCAATGGAACAAAAATCAGCACGGTTACCATGGATTATGACCACCCGGAATGCATTCAGGCCGGGGCAAGATATTTTGTAAACAATGACTTGTCTGTTGAGTTTGATATGTTGTGGACGCGATGGAGCATCCTTGAAGAACAGGTTGAAAAATCACCCATAGCCCCTGGCGGAGAATTTCGGCACAACCGGGACTGGAGTGATGAAATACAATATAAAATCGGTGTCCAATGGCAGGCGACGGATTCTCTGGTTCTCAGATCCGGTTATGTCTATGACCCCACACCTGTTCCCGATGAAACTTTTGATTTCGGATGGCCGGACACAGACCGCAATGTGTTTAATGTGGGTTTTGGATGGGCTGTCAACGAACGATGGGCCATTGACGGCGTGGTTCAGCATGTTAGAAGTACATCAGTTCGAAAAATAAACGGAAACAGCACTGAGCTGAATCATGTATACGGCGGACTTGTCAATGCCGCATCGGGGGGATCCATTCCTGAAGATATGGTAGCCGTATCCCTGGGCGACGAAGGAATTCTCTGGGGGTATGGCTTTAATGTAAGTTACAATTTCTAATCCAGTGATTCAGGCAACGCGCTTTACAATAAAAACCGGCTCCCTGGAGCCGGTTTTTTGAGGTGTGTTGAATAAATTGTCCCGTTCTTCTCTAAATTATTCATTCCAACGGGAAACTGCATAAAAGTGTCTCTTTGATCTTTGATTTTAAACCCTAAACCCTGCTTGACACCTCATTAGTCATTTGTCATAATTTAAAATAAAGAACACAGATTATTCTGTTTTTTTAGATCCGAGCGGTTGCGGGCCGCTAAGCATCAAATTCAGTTCATAACAGGCGTATTGTGTATTCGAATCCTGTTATTTCACAACTGAGTACCCAATTGGCAAAGTCCCGGTTAATGTATGTTTTTAATACCTGAATTCTGTAAAATTCAGGTAACAGATGGATGACTGCCATGAAAGTTGCGAAAAAAATTATTTTGAGGATTGAATTGTATGTATTCCTTTTCGTGATTAGTCTGATAGTATTTCTTTGGCCGTTTCTGTCAATTCCTATTTTGTCATGCCTTAAAGCTTTGTTTTTCTATCTCTTCATCACCTGGGCAATCGTCATTGGTATCATTTTTTTCATTTCAAGACGCCTGGTTTTGTTGCATTCGAATAATCAGCCGAATGGCAAAAGGTATCCATAAAAAATGTTTTCAGGCTCAACCATTATTCTTGTTATCTGTGTGTATATCGGAATACTTGTCTTTATCGCTACATGGGTGGAAAAGCAGGCAGCCAAAGGGATTAATTGGGGGAATAATGCGATTGTATATTCCCTTTCACTGACAATATATTGTACCTCATGGACCTATTACGGAAGTGTCGGGAGTGCTGCGTCATCCGGCATGCTTTTTCTGACAATGTATATCGGCCCGACCATCGGAATTTTTCTCTGGTGGACCATACTTCGAAGGCTGGTCCGTTTAAAGCAGACTCACAGAATTAACAGTATCGCCGATTTTATTGCCGCGCGATATAACAACTCCCGCATGCTTGCGGCAATTGCGTCACTGATTGCTTTTGTCGGTATTGCACCCTATATTGCCCTTCAAATCAAGTCCGTCGTCTCAACTTTTCTTTTAATTACATTTCCTGAAGGAGAGAACGGTTCCTGGATTTTCACTTTTGTTGATCCTATTTTTATCGGACTTATGATCTTTTTTACCATCGCTTTTGGTGTCAGGCGCCTGGACCCGACCGAAAGACACCAGGGCATGATGACCGCCGTGGCACTGGAGTCCGTAGTAAAACTGTTTACGTTTCTGTTTGCCGGAATTTTTGTCACGTATTTTCTTTTTAACGGCATGAATGATGTTTTTCTGCAATTTTCGAAAATCTCCTTGCATGCGCCCAAAGCAATCGGTCCGGAAAGCACAGCCTCTTTTATGTTGTGGATGACGTATTTGATTTTAGCCATGTCAGCGACTCTGTTTCTGCCCCGGCAATTCCATGTGGCGGTTGTTGAAAATTCGAACGAGAAGCATATCCTCACCGCTATGTGGGTATTCCCGCTTTATTTGTTTCTGATTAATATATTTGTTTTGCCGATTGCAATGGCGGGCTTGATAAAGGGATTCCCTCTTCAGATGTCTGATACGTTTGTTCTGCGGCTGCCACTTGCCTACGGAAAACCATGGCTGACACTTTTGGTTTTTCTCGGCGGATTTTCAGCAGCCATGAGCATGATTATGATCAGTGCCATGACCATGGCCACGATGATTACCAACCATCTGCTGCTGCCGATTTTTGAATATCTGCCTGGGCTGGGTTTTATGCGAAGGCGAATTTTGGAGACCCGATGGTGTGCTGTGGCACTCATTATTTTGTCTGGTTATTGGTTTGAAAAAAAACTGGGCACCAGTTATACGCTTGTTAGCATGGGCATCATTTCATTTGCCGCCGCAATTCAGTTTGCTCCGTCTATTATCGGGGGGTTGTTCTGGCGACGTGGGAATCATTATGGGACCGCACTCGGTATGAGTGCCGGGTTTATTTTATGGTTTTATACATTGCTGCTGCCGCCCTTGATTAAAAGCGGTTTGGTTTCAAGCGATTTACTCGTAAATGGCCCATGGGGCATCGGACTGCTGAAGCCTGAAAATCTTTTTGGCAGTACCGGCCTGGACCCCCTGAGCCATAGCGTGTTCTGGTGTCTGCTCTTTAATATCGGGCTCTATGTTTCAGGCTCTTTGATCTTTGAAAGAAATGTTGAAGAAGACAAAATTTTAAGTGAATTTCTGGATGAAATAACTCCGGAAGCTCCGCGCTCTCCAATTGTCCGGGAGGAACCGTCAATTGCCATGTCGAAAAAGCTCCCGCAAATTATCCGGCTGCTCAATCAATATATGCCTCATGAGAATGCATTGACAATGGCATATAACTGCCTTGACAATCAGGGAATTAATGAAAAATCCATGATTACTGTCCTGGAAATGGCGGAATTCTGTGCCAGGGTTGTAAAAATGCTTGCCGGATCCATCGGCACGGCGGAAGCGCATAAAGCATTCAAAAAAGCTGCGTTATTCACCGTCGAAGAATCAGTGGAACTGACTTCTGCGTATGGGGAAATTCTGGCATCCCTCGCGCTCACACCGGATGAGCTCTATCAGAAGATAAATTTTTACCAGGAACGCGATAAATTAATCTCAGAACATTCAAGGGAGCTTGAGGAAAAAGTAGAAGCGCTTCAGAGTCAGATTGTCGAACGCATGCGTGTGGAAAATGCACTGAAAATTTCGGAAGATAAATACCGTATTCTTGTGGAAAATGCAACCGACGCGATTTCAATTATCCAGGATCGTAAAATAATTTTCTCAAATCCTGCGGCATTGCAGTTGCTGGGTTATTCCGCAATGGAATTAAAGGATAAGCTGTTTACTGAACTACTGCATCCCGATGATCAAAATAACGGTGTGTCAAGGTATCAGCGAAGACTGGCCGGTGAATTAAGCAAGGGTTCTTATGAGTATCGGTTTATTGCAAAAGACGGAAGCGTTATTACGGGTCTGGTCAGCGCGGTGAAGATCAGCTGGGAGGGGCGTCCGGCATTATTATTTATTGCACGGAACATCACGGAACAAAAAAAACTTGAAGCACAATTGCTCCAGTCACAGAAAATGGAAGCATTGGGAACCCTGGCCGGCGGTGTGGCCCATGATTTTAATAATCTTCTGATGGGCCTGCAAGGCAATGTCAGTATCATGATGCTTAATATGGATTCACAGCATCGGAATTTTAAACGATTAAAAAATATGGAGGAATATATCAGCGATGCTGCGCGTTTGACATCTCAATTGCTGGGATTGGCCAGAAAAGGGAAATACGAGGTCAGGACAACCGATATTAATAAACTTGTGACAAAGACGTCCTCCATGTTTGGCCGGGCGAAAAAAGAACTTAAAATTATTACTGACCTGAGCGAAATTCGATCGGTTGATGTCGACCGGGGGCAAATAGAACAGGTTTTGTTAAACCTGTTTGTAAATGCCTGGCAGGCCATGTCCGGCGGCGGCATATTGAGGGTTGTGACAGGAAATACTGAACTTGCCGACACAGATGTTAAGCCTCATGGCTCAAAGCCCGGGGCATATGTGAAAATTTCCGTAACAGACATTGGCGTCGGGATGGATGCGGAAACACAGAAAAATGTATTTGATCCGTTTTTTACAACCAAGGGCATGGGCAGGGGCACCGGGTTGGGACTGTCGTCAGCGTATGGAATTATCCAAAATCATAGCGGGTTTATCACGATATCAAGCGAGCCGGGAAAGGGCACAACATTTGATGTGTTTCTGCCGGCATCAAAGAAAGCTGTTTTGGCGGAATCTAAACCGAATTCGGGGATGGTGTACGGCAGGGAGACTATTTTTCTTGTTGATGACGAAGCAATGATCCTTGAGGTTGGAACGGAAATTCTGAACATGCTGGGTTATAAAGTGCTGACTGCAAGTAACGGAAAAAAGGCCGAAGGGATTTTCAAAGAGAAAAAGGACGAAATCTCCCTTGTTATACTTGATATGATTATGCCTGAAGAATCCGGCAGCGTGGTTTATGACAAGTTAAAAAAAATAGACCCGGAAGTAAAAGTCCTTCTTTCGTCCGGTTACAGCCTGAATCAACAGGCAGGTGAAATTCTTAAAAAAGGGTGCAACGGCTTTATTCAAAAGCCGTTTGATATTGTGGCGTTATCCATTAAAATACGGGATATTATTGATATGAAGGCAACTCTCAGGAACGAGGGTTATTGATTAGATAAAAAAACTGAAAGTTCAAAATCCCATTTGTGGGGTTTTTGATGCGAGGGGGCATAAAAGAATTAAAATAAAGGATGAATGATGAGATCGTTTTGCTCCGCCCGTATATAGCTTTTACAAATGGGCAGAATATCTTGTCTTCACATACCATAGAAACATTAATGCATGATACTTTTTCTGACGATTATTTGTGCACAGATCCGGAGTTGACCCCAAAGCTTATTCATGATTAGTATATGTTGTTTTTTGCGAGTTCCGTTTGGTCTTTATTCTACAAATATTAATTTCAACAGGATGGATTAAATCAATGCAAATTTATCATGGTAAAATAATCTCTTTGGATAAAGGTGACAATGTCTATGAGTACCTGGCTGAAGACCAGGGACGGATTGTCTATTTAGGTGATTCTCTGCCCACGGAGTATTCAAACGTTGATAATTCTAATGTTGTAGAACTGGGCAATCGCGTGCTGATGCCGTCTTTTGGAGACGGCCATATGCATTTTTCCAACTGGGCGTTGATCGCTGTTTCTTATTTTGATGTGAGAGAAGCAAAAGATATCAGTGAAATTCAGCAGATCATTCGAAATAAAATGGCTGAAAATAAAAAAAAGAAAGCTGTTATCGCCTTTGGGGTATCCAAACACAGTGTAAAGGAAAAGCGGTTGATCTGTCGAAAAGAACTCGATGACGTTTGCTCGGATATTCCCTTGATTCTTGTTTGCTATGATGGCCACTCAGCGGTTTTTAACAGCAAAATGATGGAAAAATTCCCAGATAACGTTAAAAGCCTGCGTGGGTTTGATGCGGCTAAAGGACATTTATTTAATGAAGCGTATCTGGCAGGCACTGATTATGCCGCATCATTGGTTCCTCCGCTGGATCTTGTAAACAGTATCATTAAAAGTTTTGATCTGCTGGCGGAAAAAGGGGTCGGCCTGATCCACGCAACCGAAGGGATCGGATTTCCCAATGACCTTGATATTACACTGGTGAGTCTGATTGCACGTGCGATAGCAAAGAAAAGCCAGTTTCAGACACGGCTTTTTTTCCAGACAATGGAAGTGGAAAAAGTATTAAAACGCAAACTCCCCCGAATCGGCGGATGTTTTGCCACTGCTCTTGACGGGTGTTTTGGCGCCTGTGACGCTGCTCTGCATGAACCGTACAGCAATGACCCGGAAAATAAAGGCATTTTTTTTCAGGAAGAAGACGAGGTCATAGAATTTGCAAAAAAAGCGAATCGCGAAGGCCTGCAGATTGAAATGCATGCCATCGGGGATGCGGCGGTTTCCCGGGCAGTAAAGGCAATCGAAGCCGCATTGCTGGATCATCCCAGAAAAGACCACCGGCATACGATTATTCATGCGTGTCTTATTCCTGAAGCTGATATGAAAAAAATAGCTGAGCTTGATATCGGGATTACCCTTCAGCCTTCATTTCTAATCAGTCCTTTGGAACCGGTGTCATACCTGGAGGAAATACTGGGAGGCCGGGTTGAAAACGGCTCTCCACTCAAATCGCTTTTAAATGCCGGGATTCATGTCAGCGGCGGGTCAGATGCTCCGGTAACATACCCTGATCCCATAGAAGGAATCTACGGGGCGTGTAATCATCCCTATGACCCGCCCCAATCTGTTTCCATTGTCGAGGCGCTGAAGATGTATACCTACGAAGTAGCATGGACCACATTTGATGAAAAGGATCGCGGCAGTCTGGAAAAAGGAAAAATTGCGGATATGGTGATCATGAACCAGGATCCTTTAATTATGAACCCTGAAGACCTCCGTTCATTAAAGGTGGAAAAGTTGTTCTTAAGCGGCAAAGAATATCAATCCGGGATGGGAGTTATGGGAATGCTCTGGAATGGACTGACCGGCAGAAAGGAAGAAATTTAGCCGACATCTGTCCTGGCACAGAGGACTCTGAACGATGAGTCTGATATGGAGTAACAACGCCAACCACAAGGAGAAAACAACTTGAAACAAATATCCGGCAAAGGTATTGGCATTCGTTTTGTATTCGCCCTGTTACTTGTAATCCTCACCTATAATCCGACTGGTTATTCTTATTTCCACTGGTTCAAAGTCGCCGCATCAGATTTTACGCCGCTTCTCGGCCTTGGCGGTATTGCCCTTATTATCGGTTGGGTTATTTATATTCGTGCGACTTTGCGATCCCTCGGCCCTATCGGTTTAATTCTGGCAACCATATTTTTTATTTTTATTTTATGGTTATTAATAGACTGGGGTGTCCTCAGCATGGAAACCGTTTCCGCCTTTACCTGGGTCGTCTTAATCCTTATAGCAGCGATTCTTTGCATTGGCATGTCGTGGTCTCATATTCGCCGCCGCATGTCTGGGCAGCAGGATACGGACGACACCGACGATAACTGAGTTCCAATTTAAATCCGCCGGATCGGTTACAGCCTGAATGAAGAAACCGGTGACACGCCGCTTATTGCTTTAAGGGGGAAAATGTCTTTTCTCAATTTGCGCTCCTCCGGTTTTTCGGGGGAGGGGGGGTAACCCAATTTGTCAAATCAATTCATATAGATAATTTCCCCACCTCCCGCCTTATACTTTCTTCAGTTCTTCAAGGTAAAGAAAAGATCGGTTTTGGAAACTATAGAATAATATTGCAGAGTTCCCTGAAATTACAGTAATTGCAGAATACTTTGGCGGTTGTTTTTTCAAACAAATCTTTTCCCTTTGGGATATTTTTTTCTATGCTGGTGCAGAAGTTATACATTTCCTGGGTTTCTTCTTTTACTGTGTTTGCAAAATTGTCTGTGTCCGGCCGTGTGATATGTAATGTGTCTTCAACATATTCCGGTTTCAGGTAGGCGATGATGGGATGGATTTTATCCGGATCATGATCAAAGTGGAACGCGGCCCAGGCAGTGTATCCGAGCATTTGTTTATGATGCTTTTTGTTGTCCGCCTTGCCGGTTTTCCAGTCCATGATATACAGCACATCGTCTACGGGAAACAGAAAGTCGACTTTGCAGTATGCTTTTAATCCGTTGATCACGGTCTGGCCGTAGCCGGGAGGTTCAATGACCCACTGGTCCTTGTTTTTTATTGCGTTTTGGACCAGCCACATGAACCGCTGGCTGTTTAAAAGATTGCTTAAAATCAGCCGCACGTTTTCATAGATGTCATCGATGTTTAGCTGGTTAATTTCTTTGTAGTAAATTTCGGCAAAGGTTTTTTGGCAGTATTGTTCAGTAATTTTTCGGGCATAATCATAAAATCTTCTGGCATCAATCTGTTGTTCGGTTTTTTGCAGCCTTTCCAAAAGTACTTTGATAATGTCATGAACAATGTTCCCGATTTCAAGGGGAATGGAAGTCATTTGTTTGAGCCGGTTGATTTTATTCGCCGGATGTTCCGGATCAAATT
The DNA here is from genome assembly GCA_030145385.1 of Desulfococcaceae bacterium. Lineage (GTDB taxonomy): Bacteria > Desulfobacterota > Desulfobacteria > Desulfobacterales > Desulfosalsimonadaceae > SURF-3. Next base: position 8,501 of record JAQYVU010000021.1, on the reverse strand, counting down.
TTGCGTAGTAGGTATAATAATACCTTCTCCGGCATGTTTTAAAGGTGTCGTAACGGGAAGCGGACCAGCCCAGGATCGGGGTGAATTCGAATTGTTTGATCGGGTTCATTTTATTTATCATTTCCGTTAAAAAATTTAGGGTTATCGGATGTCATATCGTGTGTTGCAAATCATATCCACCGACGTTTCCACTGGCATGACTATTGAATAATTTTAAAAATTACATCATCTTTTTGGATTCCATCGACAAACAGGGCTGCCTGAAATGTTCCGGTTGCAGAGAGTTTCCATTTCCACATCTTGTGTTTGTCTACAGGAATGTAGTCTGTTAACTCAAAAACCACTTTTCCGGAAGACGGGACAATGATTTTTACGGTAACCTTATTTCCGCCATACCCTTTGACAATTATGGCCATTTCCTCTTTTACTGAAAATAATTCGGTTGGCTGGAACCGGCTGTTTTTTAAGTCCGTCACCCGGTATGTACAAATTCCGTTATCATCGAAAGCTTTGTTTGTATTTTTACGGGAATAATCGGCCGTATTGTTTTTGTTTGTTCTAACGAGTTTATTAACTGCAGGGGCTGGTGAATTATAATGGATTATCAGATTTTCAGACACCGTAGCAAGTCCGACAATATCCGTTGATCTTAATTTAATGTTATATACGGTGTCAGGCGTGGTCGGCTTAAATGAATATTTCCACTGCCCGTCTTTAAAAGAATCAACACTGCAATATGTAAAACCGCCATCAAAGCTGATTTCAACGGAAGCAACACCGGATAGTTTATCAAAGGCTGTACCATAAATCATAATCGGTGCTGTCTTGAAATATGAGTGATTGATTGGTTCTGTGACCAGAACTTCAGGATAGCTGTTATCCACAGACAGCGAATTGGATATGCCTTTTACCGGCTGCTTACCGGTCGGGACGTGAACCATCATGATGAGATGAACCGAGGCAGCTCCCCGAAAAGAACCCACGAAAGTAGAACCGCTGATATCACCGGTGTCCGGGGCCATGTTCAGTCCTTTTGAAACATCCCGAATCACGCAGCCCTGATCGTCCACAAGACGGGCTGAAATCAGGCTTGCATTGGGGGGAGCGGACCCCTTGATCATCAGGATATTGCCATTGTGTACATATTGTCCCTGGCCGTCCGGTGCTGTCAGAGAAAGGTAATTAATTGCGATCGGCAGATGTTTGTCGAATAGATAATCAACAGATCCGATATCTCCCGCATGGCCGAGTGAATCATAACAGATCATTTTTAAATTCACTGCCTGGCCGTGATGACCGTCAATATAAATTGGTTTGCCGTTCCAGGGGGTTGAACCGGTATCCGGGGCTGAACCGTTAATGGTATAAAAAGAATTTACCGAATTACCGGAAACACTTGGCGTCACATGTAAAAACGTATGATACGTGCCGGTACCCGGATGAAAAGTCGGAGCTTGCGGGCATTTTATATCATTATCACAAATGGCATTGCTTTCCAATAGGGCGGAACCTGGATCCGGATCAGATTTGAACGCCATGCCGGCATCATTTAAAATTTCGGGCGCGGCTGCACCCGGCGGAGAGGTTACATAAAGTTCAGCGGCATTGGATTCTTCACTGCCCGCATCATTGGTGACCCTGCAGGTGAAGTATCCCCCGTCATCGATTGAAACCGAACCAATGGTGTAGCTGTCCGAAGTTTCACCATCAATCTCCACGCCGTCTTTTATCCACTGAAATGATAATGGCAGCGTTCCTGAAACGCTAACAGAAAAAGTCACCGGCATTTTGGAATTTAATAATTGGGATTGCGGGTGTTGGGTGATTTGCGGGGGATCTGCTAAACTTAATTGAGCCCCTTTGGAAATAATTTGTGAGAAAGTGTCACTGACTTTACATCTGTATACACCCGCATCTTTTTTTTGAACTGAAGCAATAACATATGCTTTATCGGCTGCACCTCGAATATCAAGGCTGTCTTTTTCCCATTGAAAAGAAAAGGGAGGTGTCCCAATCGTTTTTACACAAAACGTCACTTTCTTTCCGGGAATTGTTGAAATAGACTGCGGCTGCTGAGTAATATTGACTGGGTCGTTTACTTGCAGTTCAGCAGGATTGGATGTTATGCTTCCGGCATCATTGGTAATCCTGCAGGTGAAAGTTCCCTCGTCATTTTCACAAACCGAATCAATGGTATATCTTTTGGAATTTGCACCATCAATTTTCACCCCATCTTTTATCCACTGAAATGATACCGGTGGGGCGCCTGAAGCAGTTACAATGAAAATTACAGACGTTCCGGGATTTTTTGTCTGCGATACAGGGTGGTATGTGATTGCAGGCGGCAGATCATGTGCCGGTGTTTGAATCCGTTCCGTTAACATTTTATTCTCGGGAACGTGAACGATAGTATGACCTGCGATATCTTCGGTTTTTGTTTCATTGACCAAAGGATTGACAACAGATGCATCGGCAGTCGTTTTATCGGTTGTCAAGTTATTCGTTTTTATAGTCATGGCCTTAGACAATTGAGTATCAGGCGAAGGCATCGCCGGGGGAGTATAGATGACATTTAGATAAGGTTTATATAATAGATTATCGTTTGAATAAATTATGATATAGTCATCAAAATCTTCAGAATCGCATTGCAAAACAACGCCGTAATTTGTTTTCCCGGAAACCCATGATTGTACAATATCCGTAATGTCCCAAGAATACATGTCCGGAGAAGAGCCGGGTATTCCGTTGATAAATGAAGAATCATGGATTTGAGCACTTATGTCATCCAGCTGAGACCAGTTCATAACGGACTCACTCCAGATGTTCGGGGCGGAGTATGCTTGAATAGATCGAAAATCCCAGGAGGGTTTTGTATCAAAAGAATAAGCATAAAGGTATGCTTCATTAATCTTGGAATTTTCAGGTATCGCGGAAGTATCAAATTTGAGGGCGCTTCTCATATTATCGAAATTATTTGTACTTTGATGTCCGACGCGAAGCTCCGTGTCACTGCCGAAAGTGCTGCCGCTTTTCTCGTAAACATAAGCATCCGCCACAGGATAATAATAATTGCTTTCTGCAAACGGGCCGAAGGATTCACAGTCAGCCGAGCAAACAAACAAAAAAAACAATATAACGGCAAGTAAGGATTTTTTTATTTTTTTCAAAGTTATAAGTACTGTCCGGCTTGAGTTTCGTATAACTTATAATAAGAAATCTATGGCTGCATTTGATTTTAATAATTTCAGGAAACGTACCGGTAGTTAGAGAATTATCAGGAAGCGGATCGGAAAGACTTTAAAAAAAATACACAAATGATCTATATCCGAAAGATAAACTCCAAATTATATAAATGCATATTTTCATGGGGTAATATGGAGCAATTCATATACGCCGTCAAGTAAATTTAGTTCTTAAGAGGTGCTTTGACCGGGCAGGAGTAAAGAAAGAACCAAAATGCAGAATTGCGTTGACGCCAAATGTGACACGAATTAAGAACACTGCGCCGGCTGTAATATTTTTACAGGGCGCAGGAGGGCGGGGCGTTTGTCCCGGATTTTTTATAGGAAGCATGTTTTTTCGGCGGGTTAGAGACGGCAGGTCCTGATATTGGTTACAATTATGCCTTTAGCTCCAATTTCTGTCAGTTCATCCATTATTTTGTTGGTATCTTTTTGTTTTACCATGGCCTTAACCGCCACCCACCCGGATTTGCTTAACGGCGAGATGGTCGGTGACTCAATTCCCGGTGTGATGGCACAGAACTTTTTGAGCAAATTTTCCGGCGCATCATATTCCACCATGACGTATTCGCGGGCAACGACGATCCCGCGCAATCGCTCCAGGCATGTTTTGATGGATGCGTCGTTAAGCGATGTATGAGGGCCTGCGACAACCAAGGCTTCGGATTCGAGAATGGGGGACCCGACAATTTTCAAACCGGCTTCAGTAAGTGTCCTTCCGGATTGAACAACATCTGCAATGGCGTCTGCGACACCCAAAGTGACGCTGATTTCAACCGCACCGTCAAGTTTTACGATATCCGCCTGAATTTGACGTTTGATCAAATCTTTTTTGACAAGATGGGGATACGATGTGGCGATCCGCAAGCCGTTAAAATCATCGGGTGTCTGCGTACTCTGGCGGGAAACAGCGTAACAGAATTTTGATTGGCCGAATCCCAGAGCCAGGACCTCATCCAGCACTACATCGGCTTCGTTGGCCAGATCTCTTCCGGTAATTCCGATATCTATAATCCCCCGGCTCACATAAACAGCAATATCCCGCGGCCGAAGAAACACAAAATCAATTTCATTTTTTTTGTCATGCACGAATAATTCGCGGTTATAACGTCTGCATGTATAACCTGCTTCAGTCATCAGCCGGACAGAATCTTCAGACAGTGTCCCTTTATTGGGTAATGCAATCTTTATCATTTTATCCATTTCCTTTGCAGGATATTTATAAATATTTGTAGACGTCTTCGAGGCTTAAATTACAGGCAAGCATCATTACCTGAATATGGTAAAGCAGCTGAGAAATTTCTTCTGCGGTTTTCTCCTGTCCCTCGTATTCCGATGCCATCCATACTTCAGCTGCTTCTTCGACAATTTTTTTTCCAATGGCATGTTTACCGGCTGCCAGGGCTTTCACCGTTCCGGAATCCTCATCACCCCTGACGGACTTTTCAGTCAATTCTTTAAAAAGATCTTCAAAAGATTTCATGCTGCGAATTTTACTCCTTTAATGCTGTTTTAAAATTGTTTTCACTTTGCCGCGCAAATGAACAAATTAAAGTAGTGAGAAAAGCGGGCTATTAATAAGTAAACATCTTGTTGAAAACCATTACATTTATAAATATTTTTCTTCAACTTAAAAATTTTAATAAAAAAAGGGAAAGGGAATGATTATAGCGCAAAGAAGAAGAGTATAGGGTATGTTGGTTTTATTAAACCATTTGACAATCAAGTGATTAATTTGGTTTGATGCAATTTTTAAATTATTTAGCGCGATTCCGGTTAACTTTATCTGTGGGAAGTCAGTTGATTTTGGATTACTGTATATCGTCGCAATTTTATATCTGACAACTTATGAATGCCGTTTTTATAAAAATCAAAATCAGAAAATATAAGAGGAACATATAATGGATTCGATATCCCAAAAAGTAAAACAATGGATTGACGAAGGTAAAGATCCCCGGAGTGCCCACTGGCAGGGCGGGCTTGAGGCCATGCTGAATGTTTTTATGCCGTATCTGGAGCCCGGCAGGCTGATTCCCGTTCAGGCTTTGGAAGAAGAAGAACTGCCAGTATTTCTGGCTGCCATGGAGATTGTTGACCTGAGTCCTAATCTTTCTGCGGCTTTTTTACCGCCATCCATTGCTGATAAAATGACGCCTCCGGAATCGGCCGAAGAACTGCAGCATATTGAAAAGGGAAAGCCGTCTTTTAAAATTTTAATCGCCAGGCCCGGCAAAGAGCAGCGGATTTTATGTGCTGAAATATCAGAGCAGGCGAAAAAACCCGGTATGGATATTTTTCAGTCCGGTGCTTTATTGGGAACCTATAATTTTGAAAACCAGCAGGATTGTTTTGAGCAATTGAATAAGATTATTCGGGCGCATATGTGGGAAAAGGAAAAATGGCGCATCGACGATTATAAGCGATACACGATCAACTGGTTTGATAAAGTAATGGATCTGAACAAAGGCACGGTTTGTGTTGAAAGAGACTTTTCTTTTTTTCACAGCCCGACGTTGATCAAAAGCAATAAAATTGATGTTATTTTTATCCTGATATCCGAAATGATGCAAAAACGCCTGAATGATTTCAATGATCCCCTGCAAGAAGCTGTTTCAGTGATTCAGGCCATTGACGATATTGATGTTAAAAACGCTCAACTCAATGACGTGATAGATAAAGTGGTTTTTGAGTTTCTGACGGTGATTAAGGAATGTGACCTGGTTAAATTTGACGAATTTACGGATAAGGAAACGGAACAGTTTAATCGGGAATCGGCCGCAACGATTCAAAAGTTAGTAAAGTATATTCATAAAAAATAAAATGCCGGCCTTTGATTTGGATTCAGCTGCGTTTTACTTTTTAATATCATTATTATTTTAAAAAAGAACCGTAAAATAATGCCCAACGGGTCACACTGATGTGTGTTTCGTTGGGCATGAATATTTACGTCTGTCAGTCATCGTCCCCCCATTCATTCCCCCATTTATTCCATTGCCCCTTCAAAGCCTGATAACCTGTGCCGATTTCATTTATTGCATTATATTGTAGGCAATAATGGCTCTGGCAGGCATATGGACGTTTCTCATAAATTTCGCATTTTCCGGATGCGCTTAAATGGGGGCATGCACTAAGAGACCGGTCCTTACTGATCGGCAAAAGGACCATATCTCCGGTTTCCGGAAATCTGCCGCAGCATTCATATATTTTATCATCAATTGGACAATCATCACAAAGGGTCATTCGGGCTAAATAATAACATAGCCGGACAAAGTCAATAATTTAACCACACTAACGGTTGATGCCGTTTTTTTTAACGTCGCATTATCTGGAAAATGAAAAGGTTAATCATAACCGATGTGATGATAATAAAAATAACGGTATACAGAAAAAAACACATGGTGTAATGTAATAGGAAACATCTGACGGGAAATAGATCCAGTTGTAGTTGTCAAACACCAACCCACGATATTTGGATATGACCTGATTGATGATCACGCAAGACGCATTCGGGTCGAGTGATCGAACCTGATTCGTTTGTATGGCCGTATTGAATATTCAGAATGACGGAAAGCTGAATCTGATTTTGAACAATCCTCTATGCCGTTTCAAAAAAATGAAGTATTGGGGGAGGTGTCGTTTAATTTTTCTTGACTTTTCGTTTAAAATTTTTATATAATTTTTACAATTTAGAACTAAAACTTCCTGTTTTCATCTGCGTGAATCCACATTCTTCTCTCTTCTCTCTTCTCTGTAATTTAGCTTTTAGCTGTTTCTTTTTAGACTCTCTTTAGATAATTTCGATATAAATCCGAATTTGTGTGCTTAGATAGTTGTTTTTAGTTAAGACGGATGTGCTTTTCTGTCATAGATATTGCCGGCACCTGAAACGAGATTGGTAATGCAAATGTTTAAAATAAAAGATTCGATTGCTCGTTTTGACAACCTGTTATGGATGGGAATCGGCGTCGGAGTATTTTACTGGATTGCCGAGTCCGTCCTGCAAGTACTGGTATTTCAGGAGGGAACTGTTGCCTCCCAGATTCTGACCCGGGATGTTCATGAGCTTTGGAAACGTTCCTTAGTTTTAACGCTGATAATTGTCTTCAGTTTTTACGTCCAGTTGAGAATAAATGAACGCAAACTCAAAGACAATGCGTTCAAGGAAATGGAAAACAGGTATCGAATGCTTTTTGAAGAGGGGCTTATTCCTATTTTTTTATTTGATGAAACAGGGCGTTTTATTGATTGCAATCATGCCGGTCAAGTGTTTTTTGAATCCAGCCCCGAAGAGCTTGTTGGCAGACTAATCTGGGATTACGCCATAAAAAAATATCCGAACATCGATCTGGTTGATTATTTTTCTTACCCTTCAAAAAAAAGTATAGAAATTGATTATTGTTTTAATGGAAAAACTAGAACATTGCTGCTGAATCTCATTCCATCTCATGAATCACGCCGAAAAATCATTTACGGATTAGGGCAGGATATTACCGAACGAAAAGTCATGGAACGGGACATTTCTCTGGCGCATACGGAACTTAATCAAATATTCCAGACAGCATCCGTTGGAATGCGTGTGGTTGATAAGAATTTTAATGTATTAAAAGTAAATGAAACTTTTGTGTCACTTTCAGGCGAGAGTCTTAAAAACGCTGTCGGAAAAAAGTGCTATATGGTTTTTAGCGGAGACCTTTGTCATTCTGACAATTGCCCGTTACAGAGGATTATAAACGGAGAACAGGAGATCGAATGCGAAGTCGACAAACACCAGAAAAATGGGACTATCGTCCATTGTCTTTTGTCAGTCCGGCCATTTTACGGGCCGAATAATGAATTCAAAGGGATCGTCGAATCGTTTAAAAATATAAATGAATTAAAACGTATTCAGGAAGATTTGCGATCCGAGCATGATAAGCTTCGGCGGATTCTTTTTCATCGACTTGAAGGGGTAGGAATTGTAGATGCCGATTATACGATAGAATACTTAAATGAATCTCTGAAGTCCAAATTGGGTGATTGCATAGGCGAAAAATGCTATGCGGCATTCAGGGAGCGTCTTAAGCCTTGTGAGGATTGTATTATGCTTAATGCTTTTTTATCAGGAAAACTGGAACGATCGGAATTTAATTCATCCAGTGGTCTGATTTATGAGCAGACATACACACCTTTTACGGAATCTGATGGGCGGGAAAAAGTGGTTGTCACCTTAAGAGATGTAACGGAAGTGAAAACAGCCAAAGCAGTCACTTACCGTGCTGA
>JAQYVU010000020.1 GCA_030145385.1 Desulfococcaceae bacterium | reverse complement strand
TGTCCCCATAAAATTAAGCGACACGCCGGGGTCCGTGCGGACGCTGCCGCCGTCGTTTGGGGAAAATACAATTTCACTGCTAAAGGAAATTGGTTATTCGGTTAATAAAATAAAGGAGTTTGAGGCACTGGGGGTTATATAATAATGCCCGAACGACTGAAGACAATTTTTTATGACCCGTATATTCTGTTTCTTCTTCTAACTTTGAAAATTTTTCAGCTTTTTTCTGTTATGGCTTTGACATATTTTTTTACGTTAAAGAAATTGACTTTTTCCGAATTTACAGATTATTTTAAAGTTTTTTGTATAATTTTAAAAACATAAAAACATAAAAACATAAATATATGAATATTATCAAATATTCAATCACGAGGCTGAATTAATGGCATCATCACTTGAGAAAGCAAAGCAGAATCCGGATTCAATGAAGGCAAAAATCCTTACAGCCGCACGGAAAATATTCGGTGAGTACGGATTTCATGGAACCACCACCCGGATGATAGCAAAAGCCGTCAATATTGATATATCCACCCTGTATTATCACTGGGGGGAGAAGGGAGATTTGTACGAGGCGGTGATAATGGATGTCTCTGACGGGTTACGGCAAAAATTGATAGATGTTGAAAAAATTGTCAAGGGCAGGCCGCTTCGGGAAAGAATCGAAATAGCGGTTGACGAGATGGCGGACTATTTGTTTGAACACCCGGAAATATCCAACCTGACACTGTTCAGGTATTTTACAAAAACACGCCACGGCAGTATTTTAGATTTTAAAGTACCTGAATATATAAATGATATTGCATATTCGATGGGGCTTGCCGAAGACCGGAAAAATGTGCCGGCAGATGCCACAATGAAAGTCTTGTCAATAATGAATGCAATTCACAATTTTGTTTCCGGAGAAAATTTTTTTCGCCCGATGATGAAAATGGAGCGGGAAGAGTATATCAAGGAAGCAAAAGAAACCCTTAAATTTTTTAATCTGACCGCATTTACTTAATTTATAAATCCGCATCATCAAATATAAAAATAGGGCGCTCAGTGATTTAACTGAAGCGCCCTTTTTCTTTTTAACAGCTTTTTGTGTTTGTTAACTGCGATCCTGCTATTATTCCTGGACCATCAGAAACAATGGTTCGATGAATTCTTTATCTTCGGTATCAATTATCTGGATAATATGTTTATGCATTCTGGTTTTATGCTCTTTAAAGATTCCTCTTTTTTTATTAAATGTCTTAGCAAAAGCAAGTGACTCTTTCATGAGATCATCAACATCAGCACATGCTTTTTCAATTATATGAGTTTCGGCCAGCTCGACAGCACCGGCTTTTTTGCCTGTCAGCTTCATTTCATTAAACTTATATTCCGGTATTGCTTTTCGAACAAAGGCAACCATACCCGGCAGAAACGGAATGCCTAAGTCGACTTCCGGAAAACAAAAATATCCGCGATCAGATCTCATAAATCTGAAGTCACAGGCACAGGACAATATCGCACCGTTTCCAAAAGCATGACCGTTGATAGCGGCAATGACGGGCACCGGAAATAAAAGAAGTTTTTTAAAGACTTCATTCATTTCATACATACAATTTTTAATGTTATCAAAATTCTGTTCTGTAAACTGCTTCATCAGCCATTCAACATCAATGCCAAGGCACCAGCATTTCTGATCGGTTGATGTTATGACTGCAGCGGTAATCTCTGTGTCTTCAATAACTTCATCAAGTACACGGTTAAACGTCTGTGCAAACTCTAAGTTGTGTCTGTTTTCCCCGTTATTTAATTTTATAACGGCTACTGTTTCATCTTTTTCCCATTCAATAATTGACATAAAATTATCTCCAAAATTTTATCATAAGTTAAACATGAATTATGAATTCTGAATTTTAAGCTCTTCCATCCGATTTGATATTTTTTGTTGGATCGCCAGAAGATCTTCTTTGAGGATCTGTAATTCCTGCATCCGTTCATTGATTTCTATCATTTTTTTTTTCCCGTACGCAAAAGTTTTCTTTAGCTGTTGTTCTTCTTCCATGTTAAAGTTTGCCAACCCTATCATTTCAGAGATTTCTTCCAGGGAATAACCAAGTCTTTTCCCTCTTAATATCAGTTTTAATCTGGCGCGATCTCGTTTGTTATAGACCCTGTGGTTCCCTTTTGTCCGTTTAGGTAAAATCAGTCCTTTTTCTTCATAGAACCTGATTGCTCGCGTACTGATATCCAATTCATTCGCAAGTTCGGAAATAGTCAATAAAACAGTGTCTTTTTCGTCCTCTTGTTCCATTTTGGACCTCGTTGGGTTATTTTGTTAAACTAAATCAGGCGTTGGCAAATTTATGAATAAATAAATTATATTATATCTATGAATATACGTCAATCATCACATAACTCACCATAAACGGCATTCTTGTTAAATATTTTTTGGATGCGGCAAGGTAAAGTTTTATTTTTAAGGCTGTCATCACCGTCGATCAGAACTCTAACATAGTTGGAGCTGACACCGGTTAATAGTCCTGAAGATGATTCTCTTTTTTCTTCGATTAGAACATTTAAGGATTTACCGATCATTTGAGTGTAAAATCCTGCTTTTTTTTGGCGACCTAAATCTAAAAGCTTATTGCGTCTTTTCCTTATTATGTGGGGATTCACATGATTTGGGTATTTGCTTGCTTTTGTTCCCGGACGGGATGAAAAAGGAAATACATGGAGATATGTAATCGGAAGAGACTCCAATAGGGTATATGTATTCATAAACGCTTCGTTTGTTTCTCCTGGAAACCCGACCATAATATCTACTCCAATAGCGGCATCCGGAATTTTATGGTGAATCTTATTTATTAATCGCTCAAAAAATTCCGGGTCATATTGTCGGTTCATTTTTTTTAAAATGTGTTTATCTCCGCTTTGCAGCGGAATATGAAAATGATGACAAATACGGGCTGATTTTGCACTAAAATTTAAAAGGTCATCTGCCAGTTCAACAGGTTCTAAAGATGATAGCCTGATCCGCTTAATGCTGTTTGCATCATGAACACGTTGCAGAAGATCTAAAAGAGAGCATGGCGGAGAGAGGTCAAGTCCGTATCTGCCCAGATGAATTCCGGTTAAAACTATTTCTTCCCGTTTTAATATCGGCAGGCTGCTGATTAAAGTTAATACATCTTCCGGCGGAACACTCCGACTGGGGCCTCTGGTGTAAGGCACGATACAGTAAGAACAAAAATTATCACAACCATCCTGGATTTTGATAAATGGACGGGTCCGGTTTTCAATTAAAGGAACAATGGTTTTGGGAATTTCGATTTCATTGCGGATATTTTTATGAATAATAATGGGAGATGAATGCTTTTCTATTTTATTTGAATCGGAGATGATTTGAGCGATACGATGCTTATCAGAGTTGCCGATAACATAATCAAGACCTTCAATCTTTTTCAGTTCAAGGGGTTCAGATTGGGCATAGCATCCTGTTGCAATTATAATCGCATTGGGGTTGTCACGTACGGCCTTTCGAATCGTTTGTCTGGACTGCATAGAAGCTTTTCCGGTCACGGTGCAGGTGTTGATAATGCAGATATCGGTTGATTGATGGTTAATACTGTTTTGGCAGTTAAGTTTTTTCAATTCAGCATAGATAGACTCTGAATCAAACCGGTTTACCTTGCAGCCGAGTGTCGTCACAGTTACGTTGAACGGGTTTTTGCTTTCTTTACTCATCAATCCATCCGCCTGCGATTACTTCATCATTAATATAACAGACAGCACCCTGGCCTGGCGTGATTGCGGTCTGAGGGTTTTTGAAATGTATAATCGCGGAGTTATTATTATGTGGAATCAGGGTTGCTTCGGCTGCCTGATGTCGATAGCGAATTTTAACAAAAATATTTAGCGGTGATTCCGGCTTTGGAATAAACCAGTTTATATTTTTTATCAAAAGTCCGGTTTTGTATAAATCTTTTTTAAATCCAACAATCAAACGGTTTTGTTTCATGTCAATTTTTAAAACATAATAGGGCTCACTCGCAGGGCAGTTAATGCCGCGTCGCTGCCCAATTGTAAATTTATGAAGTCCTTGATGGTTTCCAATCACACGGCCATCAAGATCTGTAATCATCCCCGGAGAATCGGCAAAACCGTCTTGAGATGCAATAAATTTTGCATAATTATTATTTTGAATAAAGCAGACATCCTGGCTTTCTTTTTTTGAAACCGGGGTTAACTTTTTTTGTTCGGCCATTTCCATGACTTGTTGCTTTGTCATTGTACCTAGCGGAAAACAAACATAGGGGAGTACTTCTTTTGGTAACAATGCAAGAAAGTATGATTGATCTTTTAGAGTATCTGTTCCTTTTTGAAGAAGATACAAATTATTTTTCTTTTCAATAATGCGGGCATAATGACCGGTGGCAAAATACGAGACTCCCATTTGTCTGGCTAAATCAAAGATAATCCCAAATTTTATTAAAGGATTGCAAATCATACAGGGGTTGGGGGTCAGGCCTTTGCGGTAACTTTCAACAAAATAATCCACAACGGTTTTCTGAAAATATTTACGGCAGTCAATCAGTTTTATCGGAATATCAAGCTGATTTTTTATATGTATAATCGGGTGGGAAGCCGGCAGTTCAGAGATGGAAAGGGTCGTATTGTTTTTTTTACTTGAAAAAGCTGTTAATTCAGATGCATGAAAAGATCTTGGTTCATAACCGGTAAGAAAATGCAGACCAACAATATCTTTATATTTCTTTTTTAATATAAATGCAGTGATTAAAGAGTCAATACCACCGCTTATGGCAACGGCAATTTTAGGCTTCATTCAAAAAGGGATTCGGACGTAGGCTGAATTTTCATTGCCCGGGTCATGCAAGTGGTAATACAAAGTTCGCAGACACTGCATTTTTTTTTGTCAAAATGGACATACATATCCGGACGACTAATGGACAAAGCCTCTGTCGGGCAGACTGCTGTGCAGGCGCCGCAATGAATGCATTTGCTTTCGTCCCGGGTTATTTCCTGAGATGCATTTTTAACAATCACTCCCTGATCTTTAAGGTATTGGACGGCATTTTTGAAATTTTTCTTGGATCCTGAAAGCTCCAGAACCATAATGCCTTCTCTTCGGGGAAGGATGGTTGCTTTCAAAATATTAAAAGTAAGATCGTAATACTTGGTCAAATGACAGACCACAGGTTTTTCAACTTCCCGACTCGGAAAGTGAAGTATCAGAAGCTTTGAATACAAATTTAACCTCCTGGATCACATTTTTAAAATGTACCGGTGAATTTTTTTAACAGGTATTTATCAAAAAAATTTTTTATTAAATTGATAAAGATAAGTCAATACCAACTTCATTTATGGTGCCCATATTCAGAATTTAAGGCTTTATCAGGTGGGTGGGAAATTTATTTTTGAAATGAAGAAAAAAACGTGGATGCCGTAATGACACCCACGTTTAAATTTTAATAATCTTTTATAAGTAGCAATATATTTTACGGCGGGGAAATTAGAATATGTATCCCACAGTAATTTCGAAAAGTGCTATGATTTCTTCATCGCTAAATTTTACACCTTCCTTGTTCAGTTCGGTTTGATCCCAGTTCACATAGCCGGCGCCAAGACCAAGGCGTGTATTGATATTTTTGGCAAAATCCTTGTCCATGAAAGTATCAAAAGTCAGACGGTAGCCTAATATAGCCCCATAAATTCGGCCGATCTCATCCACTCCATGGTTTTCAGTGTCATAGTAGGAGCCGACAGCCGAAATGAACGGTGAATTACCCTCCGGGTGCAGGTAATAGGAACATCCTGTGGCAAAACCATCAGCATTGAGTAAAAATTGGAACGCTAATTGTGAAAACTGAACTTCAAATCCTCCGCCAAATTCGATACCGTCATTACTTGCACCAATTCCAAGTCTTGGCCCGATATGCAGTTTTTTGGATTCTTCAGCCGGTGCCTGGACTTCATCTTCAATGATTATTTCTGGTTCTGTGGTTATTACAATATCAGGAACTGGAGGTTCTTTTCCGGCAGGTATTTCATTTATGCCAAAGAGTGATTTAATATTTTCTTCAGGTGCGTATTTTGCAAACTCTTCCTGGGTTCCTTCGAAATCATAAATTGCATGTTGAGTTTCATTGCCCCCGGCAACATTGACAAGGGTGGTATCCAGTGAGAACAGGTTGCCAACATTGCCACTTATACCGTAGATCACAAAATCAGTATTTAATTTATTCCCGATTTTCAGTGCACATTCCAGATCTGTGCAGGTTTTTTCTATATCAAGGGCATTTTGGTTTTTCAATGTATCAGCCACATTATTAAAATCAATGACATCAAACATGTCCAACCGGTCTAATAGTTGAGCATATTTATTTGACATCATTTGACTCTCAAAATTATTGGAAGCAGACATGTCCGGATGAAACAGTAAGACGGCACATGTCGGTTTCTCGCTGCAGTATCCTGGCATTGCAAGAACCAGTAAGAAGAATATTGATGTTAAAATAAATATTACTTTTTTCCGGCTCATGTTAAATCGCTCCCTTCTGCTGAAGTTAAATTTGAGTCATTATCTATTAATATTTTTAAAATTATATGTTTGTCTTTGACAAATACATTTTTTATTAATATCATTGTTTCGATTAAATTACAATGAATTTAATTTGTTTAGAATGATTTTAAGAAACTCAAATGATGATAAATCGACGTGGAATTGTTATCCGGATTATGAATTCTAAAAAAGAATGGTGCGGTGCTGATAAGTCTGTTTAAAAACTGAGTTTTTAAAAAAATGAAGCCACATCACTGAAAAAAACGTTCTGTGGCTTCATTGAAGCATAAGAAAACAGGTCGGTAAGGAACTACTTTTTAGTAGTTTCTTTAATCATCATCGTTGAAGGATCAATTAAAAGGGCAGGGCGATCATTGAGTTCTCCGGTTAAGGGAAGTCGCTTGACTTGAATTTTATCTTTAAGCGGCAGTAATTGAATGATCATATTAAAAAGGAAATTACTGTTTCCGCCCAATCGTTGCAGAATAGTTACCGGATCATCAGTCTGATGCCGGTGAGTTCGCACGGAAAACCAGATAGTAAAGTTGTTGATGGCTGCATATTCTTTTAAGGTATTGAGCTCCGATTGCATGGAGTTATCCAGGGAAAGACCATCAATGATGATTAATTTAGGGACAAAAATGCCTTGGCTGCTCAGTTCATCGATCCGGTTAATCAGTTTTGTAAAATCAAAACTCTCTGTTTCAAAAGTCATAATGAACCGTTTGGTCAGCAGCGCTTCCCATAATTGTTTTGACTCTTTGGCGTCATGACTCTGCGTAAGGTTTAAAAATAATTCCTTGTACCATAAGTTAACCTTTTCTACAGGATCCTGTATACTAATGTGAAGGACATTTTTATCTTTGAGCAGGCTACTTATTGCAATTTGAACGAGAAATGCAGTTTTACCGACACCAGCCCGGGAAGTGACAGCACCAAAGTTGCCTTTTTTTTCTGTCTCATCAGTTTCATATCCTAAGGAGCTTAGTGGATCTCTTAAGATAAGTTGTTTTTTCAGCATATATTAGTCCTTATGTTTATCTTTTTCATGTATAAATTAAAAAACGGTTGCGGGATTTCTCGATTTAGGAATTAGGTCCCCGTTCTAGTTTTTTTTTCATTTTTTTTTTCTATTGCCTCTAAAACACTTTTAGGAACTTGTTTATAGGAAGAAAATTCCATGGTAAAATTCGCTTTTCCCTGGGTCATAGATCTTAATGTCGTAGAATATCCGAACATTTCAGACAAAGGCACCTCGGACTCAATAGCTGTGATTTGACCCACATCATGGGATCCGATTATCATTCCGCGCCGCTGATTTAATGATCCCATCACATTTCCCTGAAATTCAGCCGGGGTTTCAATCACTACTTTCATAATCGGTTCATGCAGAACCGGACGGGCCTTAAAATAGGCCTGTTGAAAAGCGCCGCGAGCAGCTGCCTGGAATGCCATTTCAGAGGAATCCACCGAATGTGCAGCCCCGTCGTTGATCACGATTTTTACGCCGGTAACCGGGTATTTTAGCCAAGGGCCTTTTGCAAGGCAGGAAACAAACCCTTTTTCGCATGAAGAGATATATTGTGTCGGAATCGAACCGCCGGTGATTTTATTTTCAAAAATAAAATCTTCTTCTGCAACAGGCTCCATGAAACCGGCAATACGTCCGTATTGACCGGCACCACCAGTCTGTTTTTTGTGGGTATAGTCAAAAGGCGTGTTGCAGGTAATTGTTTCCCTGTAGGCGACACTTGGTTCACCGGTTATAATTTCAGCTTTGTACTCCCGCCGCATTCGTTCAATGTATACTTCAAGATGAAGTTCACCCATTCCTGAAATAATTGTTTCTCCGGTTTCATTGCTGACGAATGTTTGAAACGTCGGATCTTCTTTTGTAAATCGGTTGAGCGCTTTGGCCATGCTGGTTTCGGACGAATTATCTTTGGCCTTGATTGACAGAGAGATAACGGGATCCGGGACGTGCATGGAAGTCATTGAAACACTTATGCCGGGAGCGGTGAAAGTGTCACCGGAAACACAATCTACACCAAAAAGTGCGCCGATATATCCTGCCTCAATTTTTTCGACATCCTCCATTTGATCCGAATGCATTCTGACAATTCTGCCGATCTTTATTTTTTTACCTGTACGGACATTAACACACGTATCGCCTTTATTTAATTCTCCCTGATAGACCCGAATATAAGTTAATTGGCCGAATTGGCCTTCTTCGAGTTTAAAAGCGAGAGCGACGAGGGGATCTTCTTTTTTGCCTGTAAGGGTTATAGGTTCTTCGTTGTCGTCTAAATTCAACCCTTCATTATCAACTTCCATGGGTGAAGGTAAAAACTCGTTTGCAGCGTCCAATACCAGTTGAATCCCCTTGTTTTTATAAGCCGACCCCATGACAACTGGCGTCAATTCCCGCTGAAGGGTTCCCTGGCGGATTGCTTGTATGAGAAGTTTATCCGGAATCTCTGATTCCTCGATCACTGCCTCGGTCAGTTCATCCGAAAAAATAGATGCAGCATCTACAAGTTCTTCACGTTTTTCAAGAGCGGTTTCCATCAATGAATCCGGAATTTCTTCTATACGAATAATATCACCGAATTCACCATCAAAATAAACGGCTTTCATCGAGATTAAATCTATGATTCCATCTAAATCCGCTTCCAGTCCGATGGGGATCTGAATGGGAACGGCATTATGGTTGAGCTTTTCTCTCAGCTGATCGATAACACGGAACGGGTCGGCTCCGCTTCTGTCGCATTTGTTGATAAAAGCGATGCACGGCACCTGGTAACGTTTCATTTGCTGGTCAACGGTTATGGATTGGGACTGTACACCGCCCACAGAACAGAGTACCAGGATTGCGCCATCAAGGACCCGCAAAGCCCGTTCGACTTCGATTGTAAAATCAACATGACCCGGTGTATCAATAATATTTACTTCATGATTTTTCCACTGGCAGTAAGTCGCTGCAGACGCGATTGTGATTCCGCGTTCTTTTTCCAGTTCCATGGAATCCATGGTCGCACCGACGCCATCCTTGCCCCTCACCTCATGGATCCGGTGTATTTTTTTTGTCAGATATAGAAAACGTTCCGTTAAGGTCGTTTTTCCCGAGTCAATATGGGCGCTTATCCCAATATTGCGTACATTTTGCTTTAAGTTATTCATTATAATTAAACTCTTTCCAATTATTATTAACTATCTTATAGACTATATTATCTATATTCTTTCTGAAAAATTAAATCCGATAAACATAAAAATAATTTGATTAAAAGTCAAGATTAATTAAATTATTTTTTTTGTCAAGCTGAAAACTAAATATATATATTGATAAAATTGCATGTGCTGAAATGTCTTTGGTTTAATAAATATTAAATAAATGGAAATGAGGGATTAATTCGTATTGCTTAATGGCGTTAGCAAAACAAGCAGATGTAAGATGGGCGATGCATCGAATTTGTTTTTTATGGCACGTTTTACCGGCAGGTTTGACACGTTGAATCGGTGGTCTGCACATTTATAGAGCGATTGTTGGCGGTTCGGTCGGTGGCTGAAGAATTGTTGCGTAGATTGTAATTGTAGCTCCAGTTGATTGCCGCAGCTGTTTTTCGTTCAGAAGGAAGCGGATAATAACAGTTGCTTCTTGGTGCTTCGGGTAAATATGGTTCTCCGATACATGGGTTGTCTGATGATATTATAATGAGTTTTATAGGTTCCGGTTTGGGGCGAATGTCAGATGGATGAAGGCATGTTGTGTTTTTAACGGGTGGATTGCATCTGTTCATCAAGTCTGTGTCTGTTGTTCTTGCCCAGACGGCGATCTTGGCGCTGATAACTCGGCCATAAATATTCTCGCCATAGCCGCTGTAACAGTCATCGCCCGGGCTTACACTTTTTTGAAGCATTTCGTCAGCAAATATTTCTTTATTTTTAACTTCCATCTGCATGGCTAAGGCATCTGCGCCTGTAAAAGGATCTTTTCCCCTGATTCTACTTATATAATATGCAGGTTGTGGTATTTGTTCCGTATAGTCTGCAATTGAAATATTATGGATGCTCAAGTATGATGTTTTAGGAAAGGCACTGCTTAATATGGTATCGTATTTGTATTCGATTTCTAAGTCTGAATCCAAAATGTAATGATCTACAAGGGTAAACGGATAGCCTTTGTCGGCAGGGGCAAGTAATTCAGGTGTTGAAGCTTCAGCAAAAAATTCAGCCTGTTCGTCATCAATATATTTGTCATTTTTAAATGTTTCAGAAGTAATGCCCATGTTTTGATGGGAAAGGTGAAAAATATCGTTTTGAATTTCAGTAAGCTCTGACATCTGGGCGTTGACTGTGGCCGGAGTTAAAAATAATCCAGCGGTGCTTAGTGCGCATCCGTAATAAAACAAAGCAATTAACGTACCGATCAGCTTGTATGGCATGTTGTCCTCATTGTTTCTTTGATTTATTCAATAATTACCCGGTGGTAAAGTTGTATTTTTATATATTATTCGGTTGTTTGTATCTATGTCCTGATGGGAACGAGTTTAATTAAATAATATATGTTATTTATGTATATAAATTATGATTAGTTGTCAATAAATATATGCTTGGATTTGGCTGCATATTATAAAAAAAAGTAACTGTTTATTCATGTTTAAATAGCATATATATTAAATTATTTTTATTATTGTTTTTTAATGCATTTTTTATAAAAATTAATTGGAATCAATGAGGCGATCGAGTATTAATCCGCAAAAAAAGTCATTGTTTGAGGAAAGAAACAGCCATCCCAGATGTGCAAGGCAGGAAGCGCATATGGATACCCGCCACATGTAACCTCTAAACCAGGAAAACTCTTCCGTAAATGCACCGGTATGTAAACATCCCGGAGCTGTTTTGTAGCATCCGATATCAAATACGATACCGTTTGGATTGGCAAATGTATGCTGGTGAGATCCATTGACACTTATTGTTTCCTGATGAGTTGTTATTTTATGGTTGCATACCCGACATAAAATAAATTCTTTTTTAAAGGCATCTTTTTCGTTTTGATCTTTTTCCAGGAAAATATTTTTTGTATTATTTCCATTTCTTTTATCCGAAGGGGTTCGGAAAAAAAAGTGAGGTTGATTTACCGGGTCTATGTAAAAATCAATAGGCATGGTTAATGTATTAATTTTATGTATTATATTATTTTAAAAATTTTAGAAATTAAGTTTTACAAAAAAATCATATTTATAAATTATTAATATACAATAAAATATCAAAATGTTAATCATAATTTATTATTATTGAGAAAAAATAAAATGATCAATTAATTATGAAAAATAATAAATTATCTAAAATCAGTAACATACAATCTTAAAGTTCCAAATAAAATAAGTTTCTGGAATTAATTGACTTTGACAATATACTTTTATATAAAACAGAATTTTTTTAAATTCTGCAAATTTTTTTTGAGGTAATATCTGCACATGTGCGGTATTAATGGAATTGTATCACCGGATCTGTCCTGCCAGGATATAAGCAGGCACCTTGATCAAATGAATGGAATACTGCGCCATCGCGGGCCGGATAATCAGCAAAAAGTGGTTCATTTTGTCTGCGGTCAAACAGTCGGACTGGGTTTTGTTCGTTTGTCGATTCTTGATCTTGAAACAGGTATGCAGCCGATTCATTGCGGGGTAGATGATACGTCAATATTATGCAACGGGCAGATCTATAATTTTATCGAACTCAAGAAAATGATAAAATCTGAACCTTTTGTTACAAAAGGGGATGTTGAAGTTGCACTGCATTTGTATCGAATTAAAGGAATTGATTTTTTATCATATTTGAATGGCATGTATGCCGGCGCGATATTAGATCCGAG
Source organism: Desulfococcaceae bacterium (assembly GCA_030145385.1). Lineage (GTDB taxonomy): Bacteria > Desulfobacterota > Desulfobacteria > Desulfobacterales > Desulfosalsimonadaceae > SURF-3. Next base: position 41,652 of record JAQYVU010000020.1, on the reverse strand, counting down.
GCACAACCGTTTACTTTTGTTTCGCGATCGGTTCGGCATTAAGCCGCTTTATTACTTAATAAATAAAAAGGATTTTCTTTTTTCATCTGAAATCAAACCGCTGATATCAGGCAGCGGAATTTGTCCTGAAATGAACTCCCATCGTCTCGCGACTTATTTTACATATCGTTATATTCCTGGAAATAAAACTATGTTTAAAGGTATCAGGCGAGTTCCGCCGGGTTCATTTCTTGAGTATGATTTAACCAGCGGAAAACATCGGGTCAAAAGGTACTGGGATTATCGCCTTGACGCCGTTGACCGGAATATAACGCTCGACGACGCGGCAGACCGCTTTTATGATTTGTTTTCGGATTCGGTTAAAATCCGTTTAAGATCGGATGTAGAAGTCGGGTCCCTGATCAGTGGCGGCATCGATTCTTCGGCCGTATCATCACAGGCGGCAATACACCAGCCTGCAATTCGTCTGTTTTCAATTGCTTTTGAAGAAGATAAATATAATGAACTGGACTATGTTAAAAATTTTTTAACCGCTAATCCGGCAAAATTTAATTCAGCAAAATTAAATTCACAGTTCTGCCGGAAAAATCACCTTAAATTTTTACCGGAAATAGTCAGGTCTCTTGAAGAACCAATTTCTTTGGGCACCTTACTGCCTACGGATATGGTTTGCAAAATGGCGGCCAAGCAGGTAAAGGTTGTTTTAACCGGGGAGGGCGCAGATGAAATTTTCGCCGGTTACCGTAAATTCATGATTGAAAGTGCCGCATCCCAATTCACGAACCTTTCAGAAAAAAAGCAGAATGAGTTAATTATTCTTTTTCCGGAACTGAAATCCTATCTTGTTCAAAGAAAAAACGATCCTGCTGACCGATATATTCAGAACGAAGCATTGTTTGCATCAGGTGAAATATTGAAACTGACCGGCCGGAAACTTCCTTTAGATTTGTTTTCTAAAGATAGCCGGCCTTTTCTTGCTGGAAACGAAGATCCTGTCAACCAGGCGATTGCATTTGAAACACGGTTCAGGCTGCCGGATTACGTTGTTTTAAGATTGGATCGTTTGTCTATGCGGCATTCCCTTGAAGCACGCACTCCGCTGCTGGATTATCGACTGGCCGAGTTCGCCGCTACGTTACCGGTTAATTTGAAAGTGAATCTTGAATCTGTCAGAGAAAAATTCATCTGCAGTCATTCTTATTTAAAATATAATATACTGGACAATGTATCAGCGTATCGCCGCAAACAACCTTTTACAATCCCCATGGCAGACTGGCTGGCCGATCCAGAGTCATTGCCTGATTTTTTACAGGAAATTCTTTTAGGTGATGTTATCCACAGGCAGGGTATTCTTAATCCCGAGTATGCCCGATCCCTCGTGGGGCAAATATCAACCCGCGGTATCGGCCCTGAAACACTTGTCTCGGTTGCAGATCAGGTATTTTCAATCATCATATTCACATTATGGTATCAGGAATTTTTTTCCTGAAGTTTTAATTTTTCAAGGTGAGTTTTGGAAGTGACAGATAAAATTGAAAGACTGGTTAACCGGTTTTCACAAAAATACATTGATGTTTTATCAGAGTTAAAAGCTCCAGGGTCCAGACGTTACGGCTTTGAATATGAGTTTCTGCCGTTACGCGCTTTGTCTTTAAAAGATAAGGACTCTGTTTGCCAATTGTTATCTGAAATCGGTTTTTCAGCAGATGGAGATGAATATCAGGCGGTAAACGGACTTCGTGTGGCGTTTGAACCCGGAGGACAGATTGAATATTGCAGTCCGCCGCTCTTAAAAGACGATAACAACCAGTTCGATTCACTAATGGCGATTATCCACCAAACAAATACAACAATCATGGACCGTCTGGGAATTGAATATATTGGAACGGATTATATGCCGGATCGCCGAGAAGCGCCCCTGTGCCTTACTTCGGACCGTTATGTCAAACTGCATAATCGTTTAGCTGAAAGCAATACCCGGGGACTTGAAATGATGAAGGCAACTGCGTCCATTCATTTGCATGTGGGTATTTCAGATTTTGAAGAGATTCTTCCTTTATTTAATTTATTGTGCCGGCTGTCAAATTCTGATGACTTCAAAATGTCTCCGGAACGACGGGATATCTGGAATCATACGGATTCCACCCGATGCGGAACTCCGCCATGCTGTTTTGAGCAACTTGAATCTTCCGAAGTACTAATTGAAAGGTTGATTCGATTTGCGCTTTATGCGGATTTGTTGGGAGACAATATTTCATTTGTCAATTCTGCGGATTTATCTTTTAAGGCATTTTTATACCATATGACGACTCTATTTACAGATGTTCGGTTTAACCTCAAAGGACCGACGCTTGAGTTAAGAACCATGGATAGTATGCCTTTGGAGCAATTTAGAATTCGATGGAAAAAGTTTGTTGATCTGTTTGAAAATATATAATTTATATGGAGTTATTTTATGGTTAAAATTGATGTTTATACCTCTGTTTCCTGTCCTTACTGTATTCGTGCAAAATCACTCTTAAAAAGCAAAGGTGTGCAATTTAACGAGTTGATTATTGACGGGAATCCGGAATTAATTGCGGAATCCGTGAAACGAAGCGACGGAATGAGAACCGTTCCTCAGATTTTTATTGAGAATTATCATGTCGGCGGATATGATGATTTAAGCACTTTAGACCAGATTGGAAAATTGGATTCGCTGTTAGGGCTTAATAATTGAGGCTTTGATGATATCAGAGTACTTCAGGGAGCATTGAATTTAAATGAATAAACGGAAAAATACCAGAAGTCAGGCATGGCCGGATACAAAAGCGACAATCAAAGTTGCAGAAGCTTATGGCGGCAGTTCAAGAAGTCATATCAAAATTACGGGCAACGTGCAGAATCTCGGGTCAAACGGCTTCTTTATCGAAACTGACGATATTGTGCCGATCCCGGCAAGGGCAGATATTCTCATTGATTTTGATCCGGAATCCAAATCATCCGGACTGACGATTCCGGCAACCGGTGAAACTGTTCATTTATCCAAAGGGGGAATTGGCATTCGATTCATTACCATTGATTTAAACAAACTGCAGAAATGCATTATTGCCAAAATGAATAAACTGGAAGAAGATGCAAAATATAAACTCACAGGTGTTTAATTATCGTTTTGTCACTGTTTTTTTACTTTTTCCTTGTTCCTCGTGCTGTCCAGGGTACAGAAAACGATAAACGGAAACGTGATGATAAACTCAAAGATGAATCCAATGGGAATCGTAATTATCATTAAGGGAAGATTGACCGTATAGAATTTGATTTTTTTTAATGTACTGTGAATTTTGAGAGACATATTTTTTTTCTTGTTTGATTGATTATTTATATCAGCGTTTAGAGTTTATATACCGGTTTTGAAAAATGGCAAGGGAAAATTCCCTTATGTTGATGCCATTTCAGGCTTTGTTTCCTTATCACTCATCCCTACCTCTTTGTTTTGGGTTTGCCGTTCAGTTGCGTTTTATTCAATGGTAATCCGATGAAGATTCCTGAATATCCCTTTTCGTAATCCGGTATGCGGTTTTACAGTATTCACAAACCAGTTCAATAACGTCTTTGCCCGGTAGAAAAAGATCTTCATTACCGGTCTTTGAAAACTTAATGACATTGTCGATCATCTGTTTTTTGGAACAGCCGCATTTAAATTCAACCGTCTGGCCGGCAAGATACTTAAATCCTTTATCTTCAAAGGCTTTTAGGATGGCTGCTTGATCCGTAAGGCCTGTTGCCATTATGTCATTTAGCGGGTCGATGTAACTGGTAAACGCTGCATCCAGGTCGGAAGGCTCCTCATGAGACGTCAGGGGCAGCTGGTGAATCATGACGCTTTGATCACTCTTGCTGGAAATAAATATCCGGCTTTTAACCTGATAAGACATCGATAACACACGGTTCATGATTTCGTCGATAGCGACATCCTTAAGATCGATGGTGGACTGATACGGCATTTCAGAATTTGGAAAAAATTTCACCAGCCGCACCTGACCGGTAATCGTATCCGGCGCAACATTCAGATTATCTGAGTAGAGCATCCCCCGCATAAGACCCTGGGTATTCATTTCGATTTTGAGTCTGAAATAAGGGGATTCCGAATCAATGTAAAAACAAAAATACTCGCCGTGTTTCAAAAGCCCCATCATTAACTGAACGCTTAAAACAGTTGACCGGAAGTAGGAAAATCCACCCGGCTTCAAGTCATGGGTTAAAACCAGGTCATGGATGAGCTTTTGGCCTTCTAAAAAATACAACGCAAACTTTTTATCCTGATCAATAAACGTGTATAACTGGCTTTGTTTGAGCATTTCTTATTGTGATCCTTGTTTTTTTATTGTGATAAATATATGTTTTTATCTTAATCCGATCGGGTCGCAAGCCAGTCAGCGCTCATCTTCCATAAATTTGGCGGCGCTTTCTCCCCTATGATCAGGCCGACATGTCCTCCAGGCACTATATTAAACGCTTTGTCTTGACACGACACCACATCCATAATTTTACGGGCAGACTCAAATTGCACGATTTCATCTTTATCGCCGGCAAAAGAGAGCAGGGAGCAGTTGATGCCTTTTAATTTTGCGCTTCTGCCGCCGATGGTCATCTCTCCTTTGCGGGCCAGCTTATTGGCCAGTGCCATTTGAATGACGATTTCCTGAACCGTAGCACCCGGATAATCCAGCAGGTTATTGATCCAGTGACCGAGGCTTTCATGTGCTGTCACATAGTTTCTGTCCCAGAGATTAAGCAGCAGGTCCCAGTAGCTTTTGAGCACTCCCAAGGGGTTAATCATGTGAAACCCGATGGTGCCAAGCAGGCCGGGCACATGCAGGTATTCGGGTTTAATGTCACGCAAGCTGAAATTGAGTCTGCGGGCGAGTTTGTGAGCCGGTACTGCGACCAGTGACAAAGCTTTTCCGGCAACTCCCATTTGATGGGTGTCAATCGGACTGGCAACCGTCACGATGTTGCGGATATGTGAATCCTGAAAAAGAGCGGTGTAAAGCAGACAGAAGAGTCCGCCCATGCAGTACCCGTAAAGTGATAACTTTTTTGACCCGCTGTCTGCACGAATGGCCTCCAGGGAAGCCGGCATCCAGTTAAGAATATAGTCTTCAAACGAAAGGTGGGCGTGACTTTTGGTGGGCGTGCCGAAGTCAACAAGGTATACATCAAATCCTTTGGCTAAAAAATACCGGGCCAGGCTCCGTTCCGGGAAAAGGTCAAATGCGAATCCAGGCGCCAGGAGTGGCGGAATGTATACCAGCGGAGTTTTGTGTGTTTGTCGGGAAACCGGAAAATATTCGTCTCCGATTTTAATTTCATCATCTTCTAAGGGGTGGTAATGCAGAACAGAAAGAAGGTCATCCTCGTATATAACGGTGTGCGGCGTCATTCCCGTGAGATTCAGCGCGTCCTTGTTCACGATGCGTTCCACCGCATGAATCATGCTCAGGATGGCTTTAATTGAAAGGATTTGCGACTGGGTCTTAACGGAATTTTTTATAGATTTAAACATACAGCTCTTTGTCCATCATTTGGGGGCTATCATATTATAACCAAAAAAAATAATCCCTGTGTTATACAACAAAGACTTTTACAATAAAAAAAGCAGAAGATTATTTGCCAATTTTATTTCGATTGAGTTCATCAGAGAATAGATAGCATTTTTAAAACACATTAAAAACGCAAATGATATGAACCATAACAATCGGTAAGTATCTATCTCACATAAAGAAACCCTCAAAAAATGGAAATTCAAAAAACAAAAGCCGCGATCAGCGACGATCGCGGCTTTCGTGTATATATGGTGCCGAAGGCCGGATTTGAACCGGCACGGGCGTAACCCACTACCCCCTCAAGATAGCGTGTCTACCAATTCCACCACTTCGGCATAGAAAGGTTTTTATTCTTCTGAAGATGGCGTTGGTATTGCCTCTTCGGGAACCGCTATCGGCTCAGTTGGAATAACTTCTGTTGGTGCTGTCTGTTGAGGAACCGGAATATTTTGTTCGGCATTGCTCTGTTCCGGTACCGGAGACGGTTGATCCGGTACAACCGGTTGAGTCTGCTGCGTTGGCGACTTAATATCAGATACAACGGATTTTCCGCCGCTTTTCGATATATAAGCAAGGGTTAACGAAGTGAGCATAAATACCACCGCTGCAACAGTCGTCATTTTCCCAAGAAACGTAGCCGCACCAGAACTCCCGAAAAGGGCCTGGTTGCCCGCGCCACCGAAAACAGCCCCCATATCAGCGCCTTTGCCGGTCTGCAAAAGTACAATCAAAATAAGGGCAATACTGACAATTACGTGTATTGTTATGATTAATGCAGTCATAAGTCTCTATTTTTTGATTAATATTAAAAATGTATAATTTTACTGAATGAATCTGCCTTTAAACTGGCGCCTCCGACAAGGGCACCGTCTACATCCGGCAACGCCATCAACTCTGTCACATTATCCGGTTTGACGCTCCCTCCATACAGAATCCGGGTGGCTTTTGCAAGCATGTTTCCGAATCTTTTTTCAATCAAGTCTCTTAAAAATGCATGAACTTCCTGAACCTGGTCAGGTGTCGCTGTTTTGCCGGACCCGATTGCCCAAACCGGTTCATATGCTATAATGAGAGACTGGTGTTCATCTAAAGTTAGCTTTTCTAACCCTTTTTCTATCTGTTTGTCAAGCACTGAAAATGTTTTTTTCTCATCTCTTTGTGTTTCTGTTTCACCCACGCAGAGAATGGGAATGAGCCCGGACGCGGTGGCCGCCATTATTTTCTTGTTTACTGTCTCGTCTGTTTCTCCAAAATACTGCCGGCGTTCGGAGTGGCCGATTATAACATACTGGCATCCTGCGGAAATCAGCATAGGTGCGGAAATTTCACCGGTAAAAGCGCCTTCTTTTTCCCAGTACATGTCCTGGGCACCGAGAGCAATCCGGGTGTCCCGGATAACCTCCGATACAACCGTCAGAGAAGTAAACGGCGGGGCAATCATAATATCGACGGTATCAATATCAGACACTAATTTTGCCAGTTGAGCTGCTGCATCCAATGCTTCATTACTAGTTTTAAACATTTTCCAGTTGCCCGCGATCAATGGGATGCGATCTTTCATAAAACGAATTCCTCCAAAAAAATAATCATAACATCGATAATGGATTTAATAAAAACCAAAAGATTCTTAAGGTGTTTATAATCGCAATAATCAATATAACATACGCCGTTTAAAATATATATTATCTTGAAAAATGTACTCATTGAAGAATCCCTTCAATTTTCCACACAAGCAATCTGACAAAAAAACAGAAAATATAAAAATACGATCGGCAACCAGATTGGTGACATTTGTGCAGAAAATTAATGAAAGTTATTTCTGATTCTTGTCTGTATGGTAGCCTAAAATATATTTATAGTTTCTTGCCGATCATTTCCGCAAGATCGACCATCCGGGTAGAGTATCCGGCTTCGTTATCGTACCAGGATAAAACTTTCACCATGTTTCCAATCGCGTAAGTCGTCGGTGCGTCTACTATTGAGGAAAGAGTGCAACCGTTAAAATCGCTTGAAACAAGCGGCAGATCGCTGTATCCAAGGATGCCGGAAAGTGAAGTCGCGGAAGCATTTTTCAGCGCGGCATTAATATCTTCGGCGCTCACGCCGGTCTTTTCTATTGTGACTACCAGATCGACAATAGAAACATTCGGGGTGGGTACTCGGATGGAAAGCCCGTTTAATTTTCCGTTCAACTCCGGCAGCACCAGTCCCACCGCTTTGGCAGCGCCTGTTGTGGTCGGAATCATCGACAGACAGGCCGATCTTGCCCGGCGAAGGTCTTTGTGAGGCGCATCCAGTAAACGCTGATCACCGGTATATGAATGAACAGTCGTCATCAACCCGCAGATAATACCAAATTCATCGTTCAGTACTTTGGCGATCGGTGCCAGACAGTTTGTGGTGCAGGATGCATTCGATATGATATGATGGCTGTCAGCATTATACTGGTCAGAATTAACACCCATAACAATGGTAATGTCCGGTTCTTTGGCAGGTGCTGAGATGATTACTTTTTTAGCGCCGGCGGATAGATGCTTTGAAGCGCTCTCCTTGTCCCGGAAAAGACCGGTACATTCCGCTGCGATATCAACATTAAATTTTTTCCAGGGAAGGTTTGCCGGATCTCTTTCAGAAAAAACAGTAATGGATTTCCCATCAATTTCGATGGCATTTTCCTTGGGTGTAATTTGAACGTCGAGTTTTTCATGAACTGAATCATATGTCAGCAGGTGAGCAATGGATTCAGGATCCATTAAATCATTCACCGCAACAATTTCAATATCAGAACGTTTTAAAGCGGAACGGAACACGAGCCTTCCGATTCTTCCCAGTCCATTGATTGCTAATTTAATAGCCATTTATACCTCCTTTAAAAAGTTTTTCGCATAAGGATTAGATCCTCATGTGTATCTGAATAATAATTCGGTATTTGGGCTTCAATGCCAAAACCGATTTTTTCATAAAGTACAATACCGGCCGTGTTTGACTGTCTGACTTCAAGGATAGCCGACTTAATTTTCTGCTCACAAAATGTGTTCAGGCAATGGTTTATAAATTTAAAAGCCATACCTTTGCTTCGTTGCTCTGGGTTGACGGCGATTTTTAATATATGAATTTCATCGGTAATCAAACGAAAACAAAGGTATGCGATAATCTGATATGTTTCAAACGAATTTTCAAGCTTTAAAACAAAATTATGTGAATATTTATTTGAAAGTTCGTTTAAAAAAGAAATCCTGCTCCAGGGATTTTTAAATGACGCCTGTTCAATTGATAATACAGGATCGATATCTTTTTCCGACATTGTGTCAATGATCAAATCTGACATCAGTCAACTTCTTTTTTCCCCTTTTAATATGCTGCTAGCAAGGGAAATGCTTTTTTTGCCGTAAGTTTCGATGGTTTTGGCCACCTGGTGCAGATCCATGTCTTTTTTTCGAAGATTGATTGCTTTGAGAAGAACAGGCAGGTTTACACCGGAAATGACTTCGATTCGTCCTTCTTCAAGAAAAGAGTAGCTTAAGTTTGATGGCGTGCCGCCGAACATGTCTGTTAAAATCAGTATCCCCTTATTGGAATCAACGGATTTTATGGCAGTATTAATTTTTTTTCTTAATTTTTCCACATTTTCCGTTAGATTAATGGATACGGATATAATTGATTCCGGCTTTGAACCGAAAATCAGTTCAGCTGTTTCAACCAGCGCATCTCCGAGCATCCCGTGTGTAACAATGACTATGCCAACCATAAAAAATCCTGATTTTAAATTTAAGCTTGTTTTCCGATAAATAAATGTCGGTGTCTCATGCTTTCTATTACCGGCGGTGAATTATCATGACGCACTTTAAATCTTAATATCAATATCCCGATGGTTAATATCCACCGGACGACCGGGTTTATTGATATGATTGAAAATCGTTTCGGCAATAACAACCGAACGATGCTGACCGCCCGTGCAACCAATCGCGATCGTTAAATATGATTTTCCTTCCTTTTCATACAACGGGATCAAAAAATCAATAAGATCTGTAAATTTTAATAAAAATGTATGAGTTGTCTGATTTGCTAAAACATAATTTTTAACTTTTTCATTTTTACCGTCAAATTTTTTGAGTTCCGGAATAAAATACGGATTGGTCAGGAATCGAACATCGATGATCATGTCTGTGTCATGGGGAATACCATGCTTGAAGCCAAATGACATTATTTTAATGCGCATAGCCACGGCTTCAACTGTGCTTTGTGCCAAATTGAAAATAATTGATTTCAGATCATGAATATTGCAGCCGGAGGTGTCGATAATTCTTGCGGCCGCTTCTTTCAAAGGTTCCAGTAATTTTTTTTCTTCCCGGATGCCTTCGAGAAGAGATTTGTCCCGAACCAGCGGATGGTGCCTTCTGGTTTGACTGAACCGTTTTAACAAGACGGTTTCTTCCGCTTCGAGAAACAGGATTTCAAAATGATGCCCTTTCTGCCTGAGGTCTTCAAAAATATCCGGCCATGAATTCAGAAAATTTTTTTCCCGGATATCCATTACAAATGCAAGCCCCTTAATCTCGGTGTCGCTGTGCATTGGAAGTTCGAGAAATTTGGGAAGCAGTTCAACCGGCATATTATCGACACAATAAAAGCCCGTGTCTTCAATTGCCGCAATTGCCGTACTTTTACCGGACCCGGAAAGACCGGAGATAATGATTATTTTATAATTTGTCATTACGAATAAATATACGATATTTAAGTGACCGATTTTTATACGGCTGAGAGCGATGCATTGTTTTATCTAATGAATCGGAACAGGGGTTATTAAAATTCTTCGTCAATGCCTTGTATTAATCGAATGACGTCATCTTTATCCGATGAAGATAAAATTTTATCCTTAAAAGATTCTTCTTTTAAAATTTTTGAAATCCGTGCAAGGAGTTTTAGGTGAAGGTCTGTCGAGTTGTCGGGGGTTAACAGCAAAAAGAATATATGTGTAGGCTTTTTGTCCATTGAATCAAAGTTTACCCCTTTGCGGCTTAAACCAACACCTAAAATCAATGACGGAAGGTTTTTTAGTTTGCCGTGAGGAATTCCGATACCGTTACCAATACCGGTACTGCCAAGGTGTTCACGTTCAATAAGTACGCGGACAAGTTCTTTGTGTTCGATTTGTGTGATATCCGATACCGGAAGCGTCAGCTCTTCAAGGACACCTTTTTTATCGGTTGATTTCAGTTCAGTAATAATCGTTTTTGGGTCAAGAAAATCAAGTATTTTCATTTCAAGGTGTTCGTTATAATTTAAAGTTAAATAGTTAATATAAAAAATAGGCTAGCTGCGCGGCTGAATCAATCCGAGATCGCCGTCTTTTCTTCGGTAAAGTACATTGACTCTGTTTGTTCTTGAATTTGTAAATACAATAAAGTTGTCCGGAACCAGGTCCATTTGCATACTGGCTTCATCCACGTCCATTGGCTTGAAATCAATATTTTGTATTCTAATCTGCGGTTCGCCGCTTTCATCCAATGGAGGGGATGATATATCTTCAGGCAAAGGTTGTCTTTCTTTGAGTTCGGATCGGGTTCCCTGACGGTGATTCCTGATTTTTTGCTTGTTTTTTTTTATTTGTTTTTCGAGTTTATCCAGCGCCATGTCGATAGATGAATACATATCGCTGGTTTTTTCCCGGCAATTAATACTCAGTCTGTCGCCGATTATTTTGATTTCAGCAATATGGCGAATTTTTTCAACTGAAAGAACAACATTGGCTTCAGCTGGGTTGTCGAGCAGTTTGTCCAGTTTGTTCAATTTGTTTTGTACATATGACTTCAGGTGATCGGAGGGGTCTAAGTTTTTAAATGTTACAGATATCTGCATAAATTTTATCCTCCTTAAAATTGTTTACGTTTACTCGAAGGTAGAATCCCCATCATTTCCCTGTATTTTGCAACAGTGCGCCTGGCAATGTGAATCTCAGACGATTCTAAAATTTCCGTAATTTTTTTATCACTGTAAGGCTTTTTATGGTTTTCATTTTCAATGAGTTTTTTGATTTTTTCCTGAACACTTGCTGATGCGATGGAACCGCCGTTTGAACAGTTAATAGAACTGTTAAAAAAGAATTTTAATTCAAAAATTCCCTGGGGGGTATAGGCATATTTGTTGTTGGTGACCCGGCTGATTGTTGATTCGTGCATTTCAATGTCATCAGCGACATCCCGGAGTACCATTGGTTTAAGATGGGCAATGCCGTGATCAAAAAAGTCCCGCTGTAACTTAATAATGCTTTCCATGACATTGTAAATGGTTTTACGGCGATGATGAATACTTTTTATCAGCCATTCAGCCGAACGAAGTCGGTCTTTAAGATAGGTTTTTGTCTCGTCAGCAATTTTTTCGCCCCGGCGAACCGCTTTTTTATAATATGAATTAATATGCAGTTTCGGCATATCGTCATCATTCATTAAAATTAAATAGTCATCACCTTCTTTGTAAACATAGACATCCGGAGTGATATAAATAAGATGATCGTCATTGAATTTGTCGCCCGGTTTCGGATCAAGGGTTTTTATAAATCCAACAGCAGCTATCACGCTGTTGATATCGGTTTTGAGAGATTTGGCAATAATTTTGTACCGTTTGGATTCAATGTCCTTAATATGTAAACGGATAATGTCATTGACCAGCGGGTTTTCAATTGCTAAATGTCTGGTTTGCAGCAACAGGCATTCTTTGAGGTCTGTCGCGCCGATACCCGGCGGATCAAACGACTGAATCAGTGATAAAACCTGCCGGATCTTATCCGCTGAATAATTGCTGCTCTCGGCAATATCTTCGATTGAAATATCTAAATAACCATCCTTGTTAATATTGCCTATGATATGGCTGCCGATCTCTTCGTCTTCAGAAGAAGGCTGCTTCATCAAAAGCTGCCAGCGGAGATGATCGGCAAGCGACGTTTTGTTGGTTGTGAACGCCTCAAGGTCCGTCGCATCTTTTCTTTCACTTTCAAAATGGATTTTACCGGTGGAATTAAATTCGTCAATATAGTTATGCCAGTCCAGATAGTTATCAAATTTTTCTTCGATTGTAACTTCTTTTGTACTCAAAGGCTCAGCATCGGTATTATCTTTATCTTCCTCAGCGGAAATTATATGAGAATCTTCGAGTGTAGGGTTGTTCTCTATCTCCTGCTGAATCATTTCCACAAGTTCAAGTTTTGAAAGCTGCAGAAGTTTAATTGCCATCTGGAGCTGAGGGGTCATGACCAATTGTTGCTGAAGACGAAGATTTTGTTGTAGTTCAATAGCCATATTTTATAATTTAAATTCAGAGCCTAAATAGATTTCCCGCGCTGTCGGGCTGGATGCGATTTTTTCAGGTGAACCGGCCTCAATAACTGTGCCATTGTTTAAAATGTATGCCTTATCACAAACACCGAGCGTTTCCCGGACATTGTGGTCGGATATCACAACACCGATGTTTCTTTTTGTTAGATGTTTAATAATAGTTTGAATATCAATTACCGCCAGGGGATCTACGCCTGCAAACGGTTCGTCAAGAAGAATGAATGATGGGTCGGTCGCAAGCGCACGTGTAATTTCAAGCCGTCGTCTTTCTCCGCCGGAAAGCACTGCCGCTTTTTGAGTGGAAAGCCGCTTTATTCCCAATTCGTCTAAGAGTGCATCTGCTTTAATATTCTGTTCATGTTTTGCTAAGGGTAATGATTCCAATATTGCCATTAAATTGTCTTTAACCGTTAATTTTTTAAAAATTGACGGTTCCTGGGGCAAATACCCGATCCCTTTTCTTGCCCGTTTATACATAGGATAATTAGTTATATCTTCAGAATCAAGGAATACATTTCCGCTGTCAGGCTTGATCAAACCGACAGTCATATAAAAAGTGGTTGTTTTGCCTGCACCATTGGGCCCTAATAGGCCAACAACTTCACCGCTGCTAATTTCAAGGTTTACATCATTAACCACCCGGCGGTCATTATATATTTTTATTAGATTTTTTAAAGCCAGAATTGTCATTTTAAATCAGATATTGATGTTTTTTCTTGCGGTTGAAATACCGCATTGACTCTTTTATCATCACTCCCGTCAACGGTAATTTTACCGGTATTCTGGTAAATTGTAATTTTGTTACCGGTTATATAGCTATCTTCACTTTGCAAACGGGTTTCTTCGCCAGTCAAAATCAGTGAATTTGATGATGTAAGATATATCGCACGATCGCATTTGGCGGTTTTATCTTCAAGCTCGATTTGTACATTGCCAGTGGCAACAATTTTTTTAATGCTTGAGCTATTCAACTGTTTTTTATCTATATGATCACTGTAATATACTTGCAGTTTGTCGGATCTGATGGTCGTTAATTCATATAAGGCAATAACACGTCCTGAGAAAATAACAAGCTGGTTATTCTGGCTGGCAACCAGGCTGTCTGCTGTAATATGAAGCTTTTTTAAATCCTGTTCGGAATTTAGCGGGTCAATACTTTGTGATAACCCGGTTGCCGAAAACAATAATACGGACATTAGCACAAAAAGCATCAAAAAAACGGTAATATTAACTGATTGATATTTATTTAATATTCCCAATGATTGATCCTTCCACATTCCCATCGCATTTAATAGTTTCGGTGTTGATATTATAAGTCATGGTATCCGCTTTCAGGAGCATAGATCCTTCAATTATTTTAACAGGCACATGTGACTGTATTATACGCAAACGGTGCTCATAATACAAGTTTTCGGTTGTAAGCGTATATGGCGGCATGACAGCAATAATGCTGCCGATGAGGTTCATATCATTTGTTTTGGAATTTAATTCGCCTGTATTTGCTTTTAAAGTAACGTTCTGATTGTCATGCATAAAAAAAATAACTGAAATGTCATTTAATCTGACTATGTTTTTTTGAGAATACAAACTGGCAGAAGCCGCTTCAAGGGTCCATTTTTTTATTCCATCCTCAGTCGCCACATGATGAAAATTTTTTATGGTAAGGCTGGCTTCTGTGTTTTCAGGAGAAGGGGGAGGGGCGTTATTCTTCAGAATTAATCGATGCCTGACAAAAATAACGAGAATGCCGCCAATCAGTATTACAATAAATCCTGTGATTAAAAAATTAATTTTCCGGGTGCTATTTTTGGGTTTTATTCGCAAGTTTCTATTATCTTTTCAAGTAGATTTTTTGCTTTAAGGATCATTTCGCACACTTCCCTTACTGCGCCTTCTCCACCCTTTCGACGGGTTGTAATGTCGGCATTTTTTTTTACTGCATCATGGGCATCGCCCACTGCGATGCTTAAACCCACTTTTTTAAAAAGAGAAAGATCCGGCAGGTCGTCACCGACAAAAGCAACTTCATGTGCCTGAAGATTTGTTGCGGATAAAATTATATCAAAAATTTTGCCTTTGGCCTTGATTCCGTCGTAAATCATTGTAATGCCAAGGTCGTTGCAACGATTTAAAAGCGCCTCGGAAGTTCTTCCGGTGACAATGCCGACATCTATTCCGGCTGATTGCAGTAACCGGATGCCAAGCCCGTCTTTCACATTGAACATTTTTGTTTCAATATTTTTGCCGGAATAAATGATTTGACCGGTGGTCAGGACCCCGTCAACATCTAACAAAAGGAGTTTGATATTTCTTAATTTTGTGTTGTTCATTGTTTAATGTAAGACATTAATTAAATTAAATAAATACCTGATATTAAAGTTTTAAATTCTGATTTTTAAAATTGGTTTAAGCTACAGCCGCTTCAATTGCTTTTAATTGCACCAGAAGATCTTCCAGGTCTTCCAGTCTCATGGAATTGGGTCCGTCGGAAAGCGCTTTGTCGGGATTTTGATGGGTTTCAATAAATAATCCGTCAGCACCTGCGGCAATTGCCGCTCTTGCCAGCAATGGAACAAATTCACGCTGGCCGGCCGATGCCGTTCCCGCCCCGCCGGGCAGTTGAACGCTGTGGGTTGCATCATAAATCACAGGAAATCCTGTATCTTCATGCATAATTTGAATACACCGGAAGTCAGTTACAAGGTTGTTGTAGCCAAAAGAAACTCCCCGGTCTGTCAGAACAATGTTATGGTTGCCGGTTGATAAAATTTTATTTACCACATTTTTCATGTCCCAGGGGGCTAAAAATTGACCTTTTTTAACATTTAACGGTTTGCCTGTTTTTGCCGCTTCAACAACCAGATCCGTCTGTCGGCACAGGAACGCGGGAATCTGTATAATATCCAACACCTGTGCAGCTGCTTCAACTTCACTTACCTGATGAATATCTGAAATAACCGGGGTTTTCAGTTCATTGCGTATAGAACTAAGTAATTCAAGGCCTTTTGCAATTCCGGGTCCCCTGTATGAATTTATCGATGTCCTGTTGGCTTTGTCATACGATGCTTTAAATATAAAAGGAATATTGAGTCTGGACGTCAGTTTTTTCAGCTTGCTTGCAATGTCATAAGTTGTTTGTTCATCTTCAATCACACACGGGCCTGAAATCAGGGTAAATGGTTCAGGACGGCCGATGCGGATATCTTTAATCTGTACTGGGTTAACCATTATATCTCCTCAGATACGGTATGATGACATTGAAATATTGTTTGTCCATGATATGGCTAATTAAATGCCATATTTGTTCATGAATTATTTTATTTTAAATATTTTTAATTTAAAGTTAATGCACCTGTTACCCTGCGTGTTTTGAAAAGTCAAGATACGAAAATAAGGCCTTGCTAACAGCGGTTATACCTGTTAAATATTATCAATTTATTCAGTGGACGAAGTGACAGGAGCAGCTGTATGATGTTTAAAAGACAAGACAAAGGTAAAAGACTAAAAAAATGGTTATTTATTGTCTTATCTGTTTTAATTTTAATACCCTTAACCTGGGTTTTATTTACAAAATTGGAAGGTGAAAAACCGTTCATCAAACTGAGTCTGCAATCCAGGATTGTTCCTGCTGATTTTGAAATAACCGGATCTGCTGCGGACCGGAAAAGCGGTATAAAAAAGCTTTGGATCAGCCTGCTGCAAAATGGTAAAGAAACGGTTCTTTTAGATGATGAATACAGCGCCATGGGATTTTTACAAAAGGGGGCCATCAATCAAGCGCCCATTAAACTGAATGTTAATGCAAAAAAAATGAACCTTTCAGATGGCCCGGCAAAATTGAGAATTGCTGCCTGGGATCACTCCTGGCGGGATTGGTGGAATGGGAATCAAACATATATTGAAAAAGAAATCATATTTGATACAAACCCGCCGGTTTTGTCAATTTTAAGCACTCAACACAATGTAGCCAAGGGCGGTTCAGGCCTTGTGATTTATAAATTATCTGAACAATGCACCCAAAGCGGGGTTTATGTCGGAGAGGATTTCTTTCCCGGTTATTCCGGTTATTATGAAGACAATGAAATATATCTGGCTTTTTTTGCGATCCCGTTTGATTATAACAACAACACCGATTTTTTTGTAAAAGCGGTTGACCTGGCCGGTAACGGCACGCGAAGCGGTTTTTACCATCACATTCGCAATCGAAATTTTAAAACCGACACGATCAATATTTCGGAAAATTTTTTAAATTGGAAATTTCCGGAATTTATACCAGACGACGGGTTTCCTTCTGATAAATCTTCTGAAGACAAATTTGTTTTTATCAACAAAGAACTTCGGGAAAAAAATAATCATACGATACTGCAAAATGGCCAAAAAACCCAAAGCCGGATATTATGGAAAGATGCATTTGGGCGCCTTCCCAATTCAGCCAGAAGAGCAAATTTTGCCGACCATCGTGTTTATAAATACAATGAAAATGTTATAAGCAATGCCGTCCATATGGGTATTGACCTGGCGTCCGTTAAGCATGCCGAAGTTCCTGCAGCCAACGGTGGAATGGTTGTATTTGCCGGCTACGTCGGTATTTACGGCAATCTCGTTTGCATTGACCATGGCTGCGGATTAATGAGTATATATGCTCATCTCAGTCGCATGTCAGTAAATAATGATGAATTGGTTGCAAAAGGGGATATCATCGGTTACACGGGAATCAGCGGTTTAGCCGGGGGTGATCATCTGCATTTCGGAATGTTTATTGATCATGTTTTCGTAAACCCTGTTGAATGGTGGGATTCATCGTGGATAAACAATAATATTACCAGCAAGATCGATACTGTTCAAGCCATGGTGCAATGATATTAAATGTATTTGGAGAATCAATTATAAATGTCGAAATTCAAGGTAAATAAAACATATAAAGAGATAAATGATAAAATCCGGTCTGGAGAAGTGGTGGTTGTCACTGCCGATGAGATGGTTGATATCGTTAATGAAAAAGGTCCGGTCAAAGCGGCTGAAACGGTAGATGTCGTCACCACAGCCACTTTTGCTCCCATGTGCTCATCCGGTGCGTTTATCAATTTCGGGCAATCGGTTCCCACCATCAGAGCATCTCAGGTCTGGCTGAATAATGTCCCTGCATATGGCGGTCTTGCAGCGGTAGACTGCTATATAGGTGCGACGGAAGCCTGTCTTGAAGACCCTTTAAATAAGGTCTGGCCGGGGGAGTTTAATTATGGCGGCGGGCATGTCATTCACGATTTGGTCGCCGGAAAAAAAGTTCATTTGAAGGCAACCAGCTACGGTACATCATGCTATCCGAATCGGGGGATTGAAAAAGATATTCAGTTGTCTGATTTGCCCCAGGCAACGCTCTGCAATCCGAGAAACGGATATCAGAATTACAATTGTGCGGTTAATTTTTCAAATAAAACCATTTATACTTATATGGGTACCTTGAAACCCAAGGTGGGCAATGCCAATTATTCCACCTCAGGGCAGCTCAGCCCGCTTTTCAATGATCCATATTACAAAACCATCGGCCTCGGCACCCGGATATTTCTGGGGGGTGGAGAAGGGTATGTGACCTGGCATGGAACACAGCATAAGCCATCTGCTGAACGAAATGAAAAAGGCATCCCCAAAACGCCGGCCGGGACCATGTGGGTGATGGGCGACATGAAACAGATGAAACCCGAATGGATTGTCGGTGTCAGTATCCGCGGGTACGGCATTTCGCTGGCTGTCGGAATGGGTGTGCCGATTCCAATTTTAAATGAGGAAATGGCCCAGTTTACGGCTGTCGCTGACAAGGATATTGAAGTTCAGATCGTTGATTATGGAAATGATTATCCCAATGGAATAAGTAAAAATTATGGATTTGTAACCTATGAGCAATTAAAATCAGGCACCATTGTTTTCAACGGCAAAGACGTTCCGGCAGTACCCCTTTCGAGTGTCGCCAAGGCCCGGGAGATTGCTGAAATTTTAAAGAACTGGATTGAAAATCAGAAGTTTTTACTTGGGGAACCGCAGTTTACTCTGCCAGCGAACTAATAAATTACGAATTTAAATTATAATTACAGGTGAGGCATAACCGATTTGAACACAAAAGCTGCTGCAAATAAGATAGAATTAAAAAAAGATATAAAGATAAAGAGTAAGCTCAGAGAAAATGTCGAAGCGATTGTTATAGCGATAATTTTAGCGCTTTTTATTCGTACATTTGTGGTTCAGGCCTTTAAAATTCCTTCAGGGTCTATGAAACCAACGCTGCAGATCGGCGATCATATTTTAGTTAATAAATTTATCTATGGCCTCAAGGTTCCGTATACCGGCAAAAAAATTATTTCATTTAATAATCCGGATCACGGGGATATCATTGTTTTTAGATATCCCGAGGATCCGGATAAAGATTTTATCAAGCGGTTAATCGGTGTACCCGGTGATGTTATTGAAATCAAAAACAAAAAAGTTTATGTTAACGATGTCCCCATTGTCCGTGATCTCGGAGTACATACGGATTCCCGTATTTTATCCGGTCAGATCAACCCTCGGGATAATTTCGGACCGGTGACGGTCCCTGCGGATTCTTATTTTGTAATGGGAGATAATCGCGATAACAGCTATGACAGCCGGTTCTGGGGTTTTGTTGAGCAGCATGCCATCAAAGGCAAGGCATTTATCATATACTGGTCCTGGGACAGTGATAATTTCGGTGTCAGGTGGGGAAGACTCGGATCAATGTTAAAATAGGGCGATAGTATCATGACGTGGAACAGAAAAGATATTCTTGATATTGAATCCCTTACGGTTGATGAAATAAAGTCTGTTTTAGATACGGCTGACGGTCTTAAAGAAATTTCTCAACGGTCGATTAAAAAAGTCCCGACCCTCAGGGGAAAAACCGTGATACTTTTTTTTTATGAGCCGAGTACACGGACACGGGTATCCTTTGACATCGCCGCAAAAAGACTGTCTGCGGACTCAATATCCATATCAGCATCTACCAGCAGTTTGGTTAAAGGGGAGACACTGATAGATACTGCTCGTAACCTGGAATCAATGAATCCGGATGTGATTGTAATGCGCCATTCTTCAGCCGGCGCGCCTTACTTATTATCCCAAAAAATTTCTACTCCCATTATTAATGCCGGAGACGGTATGCATGCTCATCCAACCCAGGCATTGCTGGATATGATGACTGTCAGAGAAGTCAAAAAAGATTTAAACGGCCTTCGGATTGCCATTGTCGGTGATATTGCACACAGCCGAGTGGCCCGATCGAACATTGCCGGGTTCACAAAAATGGGCGCTGAAGTAAGGCTGGCGGGCCCTCCGACAATGATTCCTTCAGGAATTGAATCTCTCGGTGCTGATGTGACATATGATTTTGAAGAAGCCATCGACGGGGTTGACGTTATTATGATGCTTCGAATTCAAAAGGAAAGACAAAGAAGCTATTTATTTCCGAGTGAGCGTGAATACGCAAAAATGTATGGACTGAACATGGCAAGATTAAAGAAAGCAAAACCGGATGCCCTGGTTATGCATCCCGGACCGCTGAACCGAGGAGTTGAAATCACACAGGAAGTCGCTGATCATGTAAATTCATTCATCCTGAACCAGGTGACGAACGGTGTCGCTTTACGTATGGCTCTTTTATATTTGGTTGCAGGAGGGTTGCGCAATGCAGGTGATCATTAAAGGCGGGCATGTTATTGACCCTGGAAACATCGACGCAGTTACGGATATTACAATTAATGACGGTCTTATTACTGATCTTGCAAAGTTAGAACCCAATTTTTTTGACAACAAAAGCCATGACGTTCAAGTCATTGATGCCGCCGGTTGTTTTGTCGTTCCGGGCCTTATTGACATGCATGTCCACCTTCGGGAACCCGGTCAGGAATACAAGGAATCCATTGAAACAGGTATACTGGCGGCCGCTGCCGGAGGCTTTACCGCTGTCTGCTGCATGCCGAACACCAATCCCGTAAATGACAATCGCCAGACAACCGAATATATCATCAAGACTGCCGCTCAATTCCATTCGGTAAAAGTGTACCCGGTGGCGTCGATCAGCCAGGAACTTAAAGGTCTTGAACTCAGTGAGTATGGTGAATTGAAAGACGCCGGTGCCATTGCCGTTTCTGATGACGGCTTACCGGTATCAGATTCGCAGCTCATGAGAAGGTCTTTGGAATATGCAAAAGGCGTTGGCTTGAAAGTTATTTCACATTGCGAAGACCCGGGTCTTTCAGTGGGCGATATGAATGAGGGATTGACGGCCACACGGATGGGGCTTGCCGGCATCCCGAATGCTTCCGAAAGTATCATGGTCATGCGGGATATTGCTTTGTGCGAATTAACCGGCACACCCGTTCACATTGCCCATGTCAGCACAAAAGAGTCGGTGCATGCAATACGTGATGCCAAATTAAGAGGCGTTTTGGTGACTGCAGAAACTGCACCGCATTATTTCACCTTAACCGATGAAGCGGTCAGGAAATATAATACCAATTCAAAAATGAACCCGCCGCTTCGTTCAATCGCGGACAGAGACGCAATTCGCAAAGGCCTTGCAGACGGGACCATAGATGTGATTGCCACCGATCACGCCCCGCATTCGGTTTTGGAAAAGGAAGTGGAATTCGACAAGGCGGCAAACGGTATCATTGGCCTTGAGACTTCGCTGCCGCTGGGTCTTAAGCTGGTTGAAGAAGGGGTACTGACATTTGAGATGCTGATTCGGAAAATGTCTAAAAACCCTTCAAAGATAATTGGAATTCCAAGATCTGTCGTTGTTGGGGCACCGGCGGACCTGACCATTATTAACCCGACCAGATCTCATACTTATGACGTTGAAAAAGGATTCTCAAAAAGTAAAAATTCTCCCTTTAATGGGTGGGAGTTTAAAGGAATGGCAGTTTATACAATTGTCAACGGCCGTATAGTTTTTGAAAGTAAATAAATGCATAGAGCTGATTAATTGAACGGATCAATGAATCAAAAAATGCCACATATACTTATCGTAGATGATGAACTCAGTATGAGGGAATTCCTTGAGCTGATGCTATCAAAGGAAGGCTATCAAGTCACTTGTGCTGAAAACGGCCGGATGGCAAATAAAAAGATTGAAAAAAATTCTTACGATCTTATTCTTTGCGATATACGGCTTGGCGATATCAGCGGGCTGGATGTTTTGAGAAAGGCGAAAACCGTTAATACCAATACGATTGTTATTATGATTTCCGCTTATGCCACTGCAGAAAATGCCGTGGAGGCAATGAACGATGGGGCATATGATTATCTGCCCAAGCCGTTTGACAATAAAGAGCTCAAGCAGACCATTTCCAAAGCGCTTGATTTGCGTACTTTGTCCGATGAAAAGAAAAGCCTGGACGTTGAGCTTAAAAGGAACCTGCATTTTGGTTTGCTTGTCGGCAACAGTCCCCGGATGCAGCATATTTATGAGGTGATAAAACAGGTTGCCCGTACAAAAACTAATGTTTTGGTAACGGGTGAAAGCGGCACTGGAAAAGAGTTGATTGCCAAATCTCTTCACCTGGAAAGTGATCGCCATGACAAACCGTTTGTTGTTATAAATTGCAGCAGTATTCCCGAAACCCTTATTGAAAGTGAAATTTTCGGTTACAAAAAAGGGGCATTTACCGGTGCTTCCCAGGACAAGAAAGGCCTTTTCGAGGTTGCCAACACCGGTACGGTTTTTTTAGATGAGATCGGAGAACTGAGCCAGACAATGCAGGTCAAACTGCTTCGGGTTGTTCAGGAGAGGGTGTTCAAGCCGGTTGGCACCAATGCAGATATTGCTGTTGATATCCGCATTATCTCTGCGACAAATAAAAAACTTGAAGAAGCAGTAATTGCAGGGACATTTCGGGAAGACCTGTTTTACAGGATTAATGTTGTTGAAATTAAAGTCCCTCCACTTCGTGATCGTAAAGGGGACCTGCGGTCACTGGCTCAACATTTTCTGGATAAATATTCCCGTGAATCCGGCAAGGAAATTACCAAAATTTCATCTTACGCTGTTGATTTGCTGCAAAAATATAATTTTCCCGGAAATATCCGTGAATTGGAAAATTTAATAGAACGGAGTGTGGCATTATCTACTACAAATATCATTCTTCCGGACAGTCTGTCCTTGTCAATTCATAAACGACGGTGGATTGAGGGTATTAAAAACCGACGTTATGATATCGATGATGTTGAAAATGGTGTTTCCCTTGATAATATTTTAGAAGAGATTGAACATGCATATATTAATAAGGCATTGAAATGTGCCAGGGGCAATAAAAATAATGCCTCAGATTTGCTCGGTATTAGTTTACGGTCGTTACGGTATCGCTGCAGCAAGCTGGGGGTTGAAAAATCTTCCGAATAAATCTGAATAATTGTCATTCCTTTATGTTTCTCTTTAATTTTTCTTAAATTGTCAAAAAAATTTCTTAAATTGTCAAAATTATGATCAGTGTTGATAGCCTTTCAAAAAGTTTCGGTGCCAGCGTTTTATTCCAAAATGCCAGTTTTAAAATCAATCGTCGGGAACGTGTCGGGCTGGTCGGTCGTAACGGACATGGGAAAACGACACTTTTCAGGATCCTTTCAGGCCAGGAACAAGCGGATTCCGGTCATTTAGCCATTCCTAAAAATTACCGTATCGGTTATGTGAAACAGGAAATCGAATTTACGGAAAAGACAGTATTTGAAGAAGCTATTTTAGGACTGCCCGAAGATTCGGCATCGCATTACTGGAAAGTTGAAAAAATTCTTGCCGGTCTTGGTTTTGCTGAAGAAGATTTAAAACGCAGCCCCAACGATATGTCCGGAGGTTTCCAGGTTCGTCTGAATCTGACTAAAGAATTACTCTCGGAACCGGATCTTTTGTTATTGGATGAACCGACGAATTATCTTGATATCACATCAATTCGCTGGATCAAAGGTTTTTTAAAACAATGGCCCCGTG
The DNA here is from genome assembly GCA_030145385.1 of Desulfococcaceae bacterium. GTDB lineage: Bacteria > Desulfobacterota > Desulfobacteria > Desulfobacterales > Desulfosalsimonadaceae > SURF-3. The sequence continues at coordinate 17,743 of JAQYVU010000020.1, read as the reverse complement.
AAGTTTTTATTATTACGCATGATCGTGGATTCATGGATTCTCTGGTAACCCATGTTTTAGGTATTCACCGGAAAAAAGTCCGTAAAATTACCGGAAACACCGAAAAATACTATATGCAAATCGCCCAGGAAGAAGAAATCCACGAAAAGACAAGAATTAACGAAGATAAACGCCGCAGAGAAATTGAAGTATTCGTTACCCGGTTCCGGGCAAAAGCAAGATTGGCCGGTATGGTTCAATCCCGGGTTAAAACGCTCAATAAATTAACACGCCAGGAGAAACTGGAAAAATTTAAAAACCTTGATTTTTCTTTTCGAACTAAACCGTTTAACGGTAAAATCCTGTCACAAATCAAAGGACTCAGTTTTGGATATGATGCTTCCCGTTATTTACTTTCTGATTTTAATCTGACAATCGGAGCTAAAGACAGGATCTGTGTTATCGGTAGAAACGGTGCCGGCAAAACAACTTTTTTGAAACTCCTCGGAGGCGTCCTGACGCCTGATAGCGGTCAAATTGACTATCATCCGGATGTTTCATCAGGATATTTCGAGCAGACAAATGTCAAAACGTTAGAAGACGAAAAAACAATTGAAGAAGAAATTTTATATACAAGCCCGGATATTGACCGCCAGGTCGCCCGTAATATCTGCGGTGCCATGCTGTTTGAAGGAGATTCGGCCTTAAAAAAAATCGGTGTTTTATCCGGTGGTGAAAAAAGCCGTGTGATGCTGGGTAAATTGCTTTGCAAGCCTATAAACCTTATGCTGCTGGATGAACCGTCTAATCATTTTGACATGGAATCCTGCGATGCGATGCTTTCAGCCATTGATCTGTTTGATGGAGCCGTCATTATGGTGACCCATAATGAAATGTTTCTTCATGCCATTGCCGAACGCCTGATTGTTTTTAAAAATGACGGTATTTCGATTTTTGAAGGAAATTATCAGCAGTTTCTTGATGCAGATGGGTGGGGCGATGAAGTTGAAACTGATTTATCCGTAAAAAAAGATACAGATTGCAGCAAACCGGAAAAACTCAATAAAAAAGAAATCCGGCGGCTTCGATCGGCAATTATCGCTGAACGCGGCAAAGGTTTAAAACACCTTGAAATAAGAATTGACGAACTGGAAAAAACTATTGATGCAAATGAAAATTATTTGCGCCAACTGCATGAAAAAATGCAATCTGCCACTGAAAAAAACGACGGTCAGTTAATTACCGATTTGTCCCAAAAGATTCATCTATGTCAGATTGAGATTGACCGGGACTTTGATGAATTTGAAGAGTTATCTGTTTCTGTTGAAACGAAGCGTTCGGCATTTGATCTGAAACTGCTTGAACTCGATGAAATGGATAGCTGATACCAGGGTTTTTTGATTTTATTTTCTTTCACAAATCGGCTTAACGTTAAATTCAAAAAAATTCTCACCTTTACCTGACAGAATCCAAGTTGACACCCTTATCTATTAGGGCTATAAATTATCATTAAAAATTTTTTCCGTGTTGCGCTGTTTGCGGGATGAGGACTTTTAATTTTTTTAACACTTGTAAATTTTCTGAGTTAAAAATGGATAATAAAAATAAGGTTCAATTAATCTGGGGAATTGCCCTGATTCTGATGGGAGTCGGCATCTTTTTTCGAGTACCTGTAGTAATTGAGAAAATGTCTGATACTGTTGAGGTTAATTCCGGTTTATATTTTTTCCGTTTTAGCTTTTATCTTATCGCAGTTATTTTGATTGGCGGCGGGGTTAAGAAAATTCAGCATAACTGGCCCTTTAAAAAATAATCTCAAGATTCCATATTCACATGTGTAAATACCAATCTGCTAAGGTATTCATCCGAAAACATGATAACCTTCATACGCACTATTCAGCGATTCAATTAAAGCATTATTGGAGGAAAATATGCCCTCAACGACCAGTTTAAAAACTTCTAAATCAAAGAACGCAAATGGTGTTCAGGATATTCAGCATTTAAAATCAGAAGTCGAATACCGTACCAAACTTCAGGAAATATCGAATTCGATTTATGCCGCGTTAAATCTTGATGAAATCCTGATTGATTTAAAAGATGAAATTATCGAACTGGTCAATGCCGAACGGATTACCATTTACTATGTTGATGGCGTTAAACGTGAACTGGTTTCAAGGTTTAAATCAGGTAACGAAGTCTCGGAAATCAGGGTCCCCATATCAAATGCAAGTATTGCCGGTTATGCGGCCGCTCATCAGAAACTGCTTAATGTTAAAAATGTCTATGATGAATCCGAACTGGCAAATATTGATGAAGAATTGAAATTTAACAAAAAATGGGATAAGAAAACCGGCTTTCATACAAAACAGGTCCTTGTTGTTCCGATCGTTTTTAAATCATTTGTACTCGGCGCAATCCAGTTGATCAACCGCAAAGGTGGCGGCCCCTTTATTAAGGGCGATGAAGAAAATGTTGCCGAATTGTCAAATATTATGGGGATTGCACTTTATAAACAAAAAAAAATGGCGAGCAGCCGTAAGAGTAAATTTGATTATCTTCTTCAAAATCATATTTTAACGCAAAAGGAGCTGAATCAAGCCATTGCGACGTCTCGTGAAAAGAAAATCCCCATTGTCAATGTCTTGATTGATGATTTAAAAATATCCAAAAAAGATATCGCAGAAGCTCTCAGTCGTTATTATGACATGCCTTTAATTCAGTTTAATGAAAATCTTCCCATACCTGGAGAACTGCTCAGAGGTCTTAAAGTCGGATTTATGAAAAACAATCTGTGGGTGCCGATTCGAACTGAAAAAGATGAAATCGTTATCGCGATTGACAATCCGGAAGATATGCAGCGCGTGGATGAAGTGAGGGCCCTTTTTTCAGGACACAAAATCAAGCTGGCATATGCCTTAAAAGATGATATCCTAAAGATAATCAATCTGTTTACCACTGATGAAAAAGAGTTGTCATCAATTGACGACATTCTGTCTCAGCTTCAAGGTGAAGATGAGGAGATTGAAGAAGAAACCTCCGGCGTATCCGAAGAAAGCAGCGCAGTGGTCCAGCTGGTTAATAAAATTATTTTAGATGCCTATGCGCGGGGGGCTTCTGATATTCATCTGGAACCGTATCCGGGCAAGCAGAATACCCAGGTCCGCATTAGGGTTGACGGTGCCTGCAACCTTTATCAGACAATTCCTTACAGCTTTAAAAATGCCGTGGTGTCCCGAATAAAAATCATGTCGGAACTGGATATTGCCGAGCGCCGAAAACCCCAGGACGGTAAAATTAATTTTAAAAAATACGGTGGTAAAGATATTGAACTCCGTGTGGCAACCGTTCCGACCCAGGGAGGGAATGAGGACGTTGTTATGCGAATTCTCGCTGCCGGGGAGCCTATTCCATTAAGCAAAATGGGATTTTCCGAGCGGAATTATGAGAATTTTGTCACTGCAATCACCAAGCCTTACGGGTTGATATTTGTTTGCGGACCGACCGGTTCAGGTAAAACAACAACTTTGCATTCCGCATTATCCTATATTAATAAAGTTGAAACCAAAATATGGACTGCTGAAGACCCGGTTGAAATCACTCAAAAAGGGTTGCGCCAGGTTCAGGTCAAGCCCAAGATCGGTTTTGACTTTGCAACCGCCATGCGCGCTTTTCTGCGCGCTGACCCCGATGTTATTATGGTCGGTGAAATGCGTGATCATGAAACCACCCAGATGGGTATCGAAGCCTCATTAACCGGTCACCTTGTTTTTTCCACTTTGCATACCAACAGCGCCCCGGAAAGTATTACCCGGCTTCTGGATATGGGCATGGATCCTTTTAATTTTGCCGATGCGCTGCTGGCCATAATGGCCCAACGCCTGGTGAGGACACTTTGCAAAAACTGTAAAAAACCTTTTAATCCCACAAAATCCGAATATGATGAACTGGTCAGAGAATATGATCCGGAATTATTCAAAGCCAATTTAAATATTCCATATACAAGTGATCTGACCTTGTACAAGCCGGAAGGGTGTGATGTGTGCAATAATACGGGGTATCGCGGACGAATGGGTATCCATGAACTGTTAATGGGTACGGATAGGATCAAAGAGATGATACAAACCAGAGCCACGATGGCTGAAATCCGGGACCATGCTATTTCCGAAGGGATGACCACGCTAAAACAAGACGGCATTGAAAAAATATTTGAAGGTCACGCTGACCTTATCGAAGTTCGGAAAGTCTGTATTAAATAATTTTGTTTCATCTCCATGCCGTGTTCCGTGGCTTTTGCACCTGTCTGCCTGGCAGTCATAATATCTCTGTTTGTGAATCTGTGTAATTTTTAAATTCTACTTTCTTTTTTTTCTGCAAACATCCTGATGATACTTTAATCCCCATTCTTTTAATAATATATATCCAAATTTAGTGCCCTATCAATATTGCCGATTATTTTTATTCACCATCTTTTGTTCGAGGTTCAGTTAATTCCCGATATAGCGACAAAGTAAGCAAGGCTTACTTTGTCGCTATATCGGGAATTATTTCATAAAGTCCAATATATCAATATATTGAAATAATCTCAAAAAAAAATATTGACATGCCATTCAGTATAAGTAATACATACTTACATGAAAAAAAATAATATGGTAAATATGAATAATACAATAAAAAATAAAACGATTCGCCAGGACCCGGCAAAACCAACAGCGCCTCCCAGCCGGATCAAGATAACCAATGCCTTGAAATTACTTCTTAGAGACAAAGATTTTAATTCAATTACCACAGCGGAAATATCCCGCGTGGCCGGGGTTAACGAAGCTTTAATTTACAGGCATTTTGATGGCAAAAGAGGTTTGCTTCATTCGGTTTTGTCAGAATATTTGAATGAGTTTGTTTCAAATCTCATATTTGATTTAAAAGGAATCAAGGGAGCAATTAACAAAATCAGAAAATTCGTATGGGCTTCAATTCATTATTATAATGATGACCGGGTTTTTTCTAAAATTCAACTTCTTGAGGTTCGTAATTTTCCGGGATACTTTGAAAGCGAAACTTATCAAACGGTTAAGCAGTATGCCGCTCTTTTAATGGAAATCATTGAAGAGGGCGTTAAGGCCGGTTTCATACGAGATGATATAGCGTCTTCCTCCATCCGGCAATTTATTCTGGGTTCGATAGAGCATTATTGTCTGCCGGCAATCATCTTTGACCATGAAATTGACGGTGACGTTATGGCTGACAATCTGTGTGAAATCCTTTTTGACGGGATTGTAAAGAAAAAATAATACATTTTAAAACTGATATTTGAACTGTATTTCAACGATTATAGTCAAAATTTTAATGTATCATATTTTGAAACAGATGATGCAAAGGAGTAACGTATGAAAATTCTTAAGGTTGATCATATCGGTATTGCCGTAAAGAGCATGGAGAATGGTAAAAATTTCTGGTCGGATGTTCTGGGGCTGAACTTTGAGGGGGATGAAACAGTTGAAGCACAAAAAGTTAAAACTGCTTTTTTCCCGGTGGGTGAGAGTGAAGTTGAATTATTGGAATCTACCGCGCCTGACGGCCCGATAGCCAAATTTATTGAAAAAAAAGGCGAAGGTATCCAGCATATTGCGTTTCGCGTTGAAAATATTGAAAATGCCCTGGCGGAACTGAAACAAAAAGGAGTTCAGTTGATTGATGAAACACCCCGTAAAGGTGCAGGTGGCGCTAAAATTGCATTTCTGCACCCCAAAGCAACCAGCGGGGTTCTTGTGGAATTATGTGAACGATAATAATACTCGAACGAATAAATTTGATGAAGTCTGTTTATATCAAAAAATATTTTAGCTATATATATTAAAAAGGAGCATGGGTATGGCTGATCATGCGGATATTCATAACTGGCAACAGATGGCGGAAAAAGAATTACGGGGAACCACGGTAGATGCTTTGAAGAAACCGACTCCTGAAGGGATCGATATAAAACCGTTATATACCGCCGAAGATCTCGAACAAATTGACTTTGTAAATAATCTTCCGGGAGTTGATCCCTTTGTTCGTGGTGTTCGAGCGACCATGTATACGAACAGGCCCTGGACCATTCGTCAGTATGCCGGTTTCTCGACAGCAAAGGAATCCAACCGGTTTTACCGCAAAAATCTTGCTGCCGGGCAAAAAGGATTGTCTGTGGCGTTTGATTTACCCACCCATCGCGGTTATGATTCCGATCATCCCAGAGTGACAGGTGATGTCGGCAAGGCCGGGGTTCCTGTGGATTCTGTTGAGGATATGAAGATATTATTTGACGGTATCCCCTTAGATAAAATGTCTGTTTCCATGACAATGAATGGTGCGGTCCTGCCGGTGCTTGCCGGTTACATCGTTGCCGCCGAAGAGCAGGGCGTTTCCCAGGAAAAACTGATGGGAACGATTCAGAACGATATTTTAAAAGAATACCTGACGCGCAATACTTATATTTATCCTCCCGAACCGTCCATGCGGATTGTTTCGGACATTATCGGATATTGCTCAAAAAATATGCCCAAATACAATACGGTAAGTATCAGCGGTTATCACATGATGGAGGCCGGTGCGGATTCTGTTCTCCAGGCTGCATTTACCATTGCCGATGGCATAGAATATGTAAAAGCCGCCATAAAAGCCGGACTGGATATTGATGAGTTTGCTCCGCGTCTTTCCTTTTTCTTTGGCATCGGCATGAATTTTTTCATGGAAATTGCCATGCTCCGGGCTGCCAGATTTTTGTGGGCAGACCTGATGAAACAGTTTAATCCCAAGAATCCAAAATCTCTGATGCTGAGAACCCATTGCCAGACATCCGGCTGGAGTCTGACTCAGCAGGATCCTTATAATAATATCATTCGAACCACGCTTGAGTGTCTTGCAGCTGTTTTAGGCGGAACACAGTCTTTGCATACCAATTCTTTTGATGAAGCCGTTAGTTTGCCGACCGATCTGTCTGCCCGGGTGGCCAGAAATACGCAGATCATTGTTCAGGAAGAATCTCAGGTCACCCGCGTGGTTGATCCGCTTGGCGGTTCGTATTATGTTGAGTCGCTGACCAATTCGATTATCACCGAAGCACGCAAGATAATTAATGAAGTCGATGAACTGGGGGGGATGGCCAAAGCAATTGTTTCCGGTATGCCGAAAATGAGAATCGAGGAATCTTCAGCCCGGCGGCAAGCAAGGATTGATCAGGGAAAAGATGTGATTGTCGGTGTCAATAAATACCAGGTAGAAGATGAAGCACCAATGGAAGTCCGTGAAATATCCGCTGAAGTCCGTGACCAGCAGGTGGCCAGGCTCAATGAAATTAAAGGAAAAAGAGACAACGCAGCGGTTGAAAAGGCCCTTGCCGCTATTACAAACTGTGCACAAACCGGAGGGAATTTGCTTGAAGTCAGTATTGAAGCAGTTCGAAAACGGGCAACAGTGGGCGAAATATCCGATGCCATGGAAAAAGTTTTTGGCCGTTATGTCGCCACTACTCAGTGCATTTCCGGAATTTATGCATCAGAATATCAGGATAATGATATTATTGCTTCTCTTCGTAAACGGACGGATGATTTTGTTCAAAAAGAAGGCCGGAGACCGAGAATACTGGTCACAAAAATGGGCCAGGACGGACATGACAGGGGAAGCAAGGTGGTTGCGACCGCTTTTGCGGATTTTGGTTTTGATGTGGATATCAGCCCCATGTTTCAAACGCCTGCGGAGGCTGCACGCATGGCCATTGAAAATGATGTTCATGTGGTCGGGGTATCCAGTCTGGCAGCCGGGCATAAAATTCTGGTTCCCGACCTGATTGCAGCACTGAAGGAAGAAGGCGGAGATGATGTTCTGGTGGTGGTCGGCGGTATTATTCCGCCGGCTGATTATGAATTCCTCCATGATGCCGGGGTTTCAAACGTATTCGGGCCGGGGAGTGTGATAACGGAATCTGCCAACCAGGTATTGAATGCGCTGGAAAACAGATAATGGAAAACAATCCTGAATACTATGTTCAGGGCGTTTGTGCCGGAAATCGCAAGGCGCTTGCCAAAACTATAACCCTGATCGAGAGTTCCCTGCCGAAACATCAGGAACTGACAACAAAAGTGCTTGACCGGCTCCTTCCGTTTTCCGGCAATGCGATCCGGCTGGGAATTAGCGGTGTGCCGGGTGTCGGTAAAAGTACATTTATTGAAAGTCTGGGAATGAATCTTGTTGAACACGGACACCGGGTGGCGATTCTGGCGGTTGACCCCAGCAGTACGCAAAGCGGCGGCAGTATTTTAGGGGATAAGACCCGGATGGAAAAACTGTCCGTCCAGCCCAACGCATTTATCCGTCCTTCCCCTGCAGGCGGAACGCTGGGCGGAGTGTCACGCAAAACACGTGAATCTCTGCTCGTATGTGAAGCCGCCGGTTTTGATGTTATCATGGTCGAGACAGTTGGCGTCGGCCAATCTGAAGTGTCGGTTGCCTCCATGGTAGATTTTTTTCTCCTTTTAATGCTTGCCGGAGCCGGAGATGATTTGCAGGGTATCAAACGGGGTATTCTTGAACTGGCTGATGCGATTGTTGTGAACAAGGCGGATGGAGATAATCTTGAAAAAGCCCTGCAGGCAAAGCAAATTTATGCGGATGCCATGCATCTTTTTTCAGCCGACACAGCTGAGTGGTTGCCACCTGTATTGACCTGCAGTGCACTGCATATTCACGGTATTGACGAAGTATGGGAAACGGTTTTGAAGCATCATAAACAATTGACTGCCACCTGTGCCCTTGAACAGAAACGAAAAAAACAAGCCCTTGCCTGGATGCGGACTTTACTCGAAGAGGGATTAAAGGACTGGTTTTATCAAATTCCCGAGGTTCAAAAATTATTGCCCGATTTAACCCGTGAAGTTGAAAGAGGAGCATCGACGCCAACAGCTGCAGTGAAAAAATTATTAAATTCTCTTAATAACTAGATCAGACACATTTCAGATATACTTGATTAATTATTTTTTTTGTTACATTATTTTAAATTTTAAGATCTTGAAAATTGATAAGTTTATGTACGGGTTGAGATGAAAGGATAGGAAAATGGGTAGTGTTACAGATAAAATTAATGAATTGCAGGCCCTGAAGAGCAAGCTTTTGGAGCAGGGTGGTGAAAAAAATGTAGCCAAACACAAAGAAAAAGGCAAGCTGACGGCACGGGAAAGGCTGGATGTGCTTTTTGATTCCGGCACTTTTCGTGAAGTTGACATGTTTGTCAAGCATCGATGTGTTAATTTCGGAATGGAAAATACCGAAATCCCATCCGACGGTGTGGTTACCGGTTATGGGTATGTTGACGGCCGTCCGGTTTTTGCATATGCACAGGATTTTACGTCAAGGGCCGGTTCTCTCGGTGAAATGCATGCCAAAAAAATCTGTAAGATTATGGATATGGCGCACAAGGCCGGCACACCCGTTGTCGGCATGAATGATTCCGGTGGGGCCCGGATTCAGGAAGGGGTTGATGCTCTGTGTGGTTACGGAGAAATTTTTTATCGAAATTCGCAGTGCTCGGGCGTGATCCCACAAATTTCAGCAATCATGGGACCGACCGCCGGAGGGGCGGTTTATTCCCCGGCCATGACCGACTGGATTTTTATGGTAAAAAATACCAGCCATATGTTTATTACCGGTCCGGAAGTCATTAAATCGGTTACCGGTGAGGTTATTACATTTGAAGATCTTGGCGGTGCAATGACACATAATGAAAAAAGCGGTGTGGCCCACTTTGCCTGCGAATCAGATGAGGATGCGATCAATAACATTAAGCTTCTTCTTTCTTTTCTGCCGTCAAATAATATGGAAGACCCCCCGATCCTGCCTTCCGCTGATGATCCCAACCGAATTGCGACGGAACTTGACTCGATTGTGCCGGATGACCCGAGCCAGTCCTATGACATGAAAGATATAATCCGCAATATTGTCGATAATGGTGAATTCTTTGAACCCCATGCCCATTTTGCACAGAATATTATTGTCTGTTTTGCCCGTTTAAACGGAAAAAGTATCGGCATTATTGCTAACCAGCCCAAAGTAATGGCCGGGTGTCTTGATATTGATGCATCTGATAAGGCCACACGATTTATACGTTTTTGTGATGCCTTTAATATCCCCTTACTGACCCTGTCCGATGTTCCCGGATATATGCCGGGTAGCAACCAGGAATGGGGCGGGATTATCCGTCATGGCGCAAAACTCTTATGGTGCTATTCCGAAGCAACTGTTCCCAAACTGCTTGTGATCGTCCGTAAAGACTATGGTGGGGCTTATATTGCCATGTCTTCGAAACATCTGGGTGCGGATTTTGCTTTTGCCTGGCCGAACGCAGAAATTGCGGTAATGGGCGCAGATGGTGCGGCAAATATTATTCATCGTAAAGAAATCAACAGTGCGGATGATCCAAAAGCCAAACGGCAGGAAAAAATTGATGAATACCGTGAACTTTTTTCTAATCCATATTGTGCTGCCAGCCGTGGCTACATTGATGACGTGATTGTTCCCAGCGAAACGCGGATGCGGTTAATTGAAGCACTGGAGATCATGTATAATAAGCGCCAGACGCTGCCGCCAAAAAAACATGGTAATATTCCTGCTTAAAGCCAGAAGCTTTATTTGTTTATTTTAATACAATATATGAATTGAGGATGGTATGTCGGATAGAAAAAAGAAGATTGCCGCAATTGCTGCAGTTACCCACTATATAAAATCAGAACAGGAGGCAGCAGCATTTTCTATGTCTCAATTGGCTGATACGGTTCCTGAAACGATACAAGAAACATCGCTTGTTATGAACTTATGGGGTATCAGCGGACGGCAGCAGCAAATGCAGATGCGTTCTTTGATGCAGATGAAAGCATTTCACGGATCGAGACAAAAGTTCTGATTTGCTAATGTTTTATGGTCTAATTTAAAAAAATAATTAATCAAAAAATTTGAAACGTTTCAGACGTTAAGAATTTATTTATATGTCACAAGATATTAATGAGGAGATTCCAATGAGTGATCATTTTAAAGTACAGATGCAGGCAATTAAAGATTATGAGAACCGCCCCAAGGCAGATAATCCGGTAAAAATTCAGGATTTGACACTTCGGGACGGGCATCAGTCCCTTTTTGCCACCCGGGGACGAACCGAGGACATGATACCGGTTGCCGAAATGATGGATGAAATCGGTTTTTGGGGCGTGGAAGTCTGGGGCGGCGCAACCTTTGATACGATGCATCGATTTTTAAATGAAGACCCATGGCAGCGGCTTCGCACCTTAAAGCGCTACATTAAGAAAACACCTTTTTCCATGCTGCTAAGAGGACAAAATGTCGTTGGGTACCGTAATTATGCGGATGATGTCGCCCGGGCGTTTGTTGAAAAAGCAGCAGAAAACGGAATGGATATCTTCAGAACCTTTGATGCATTAAACGATTTTCGAAATTTTGAAACAGTGGTTGCCGCAATCAAAGACTGCGATAAGCATTTTCAGGGATGCATTTGTTATTCATTAACCGAGCCGCGCATGGGCGGTGAAGTCTACAACCTGGATTACTATATCAATAAAGCCAAAGATCTTGAAAAAATGAAGGCGGACAGTATCTGCATTAAGGATATGGCCGGTTTAATGGCCCCCTATGATGCATTTGAGTTGATTAAAGCCTTAAAGGAAACCACGGATATTCCCATTCATCTGCACAGTCATTTTACTTCCGGCATGGCACCCATGACTCATTTAAAAGCTGTTGAGGCCGGTGTTGATATCATTGATACCTGTATGTCCAGTTATGCGTATCGGACATCTCATCCGGCAGTTGAACCGCTGGTGATGTCTTTGATCGGCACCAATCGGGATACCGGTTTTGATATCAAGAAATTGGCTGACATTAATGTTGTTCTGGAAAAAGAAGTGCTCCCTAAATACAAGCATCTTTTAGATGACTCCAAGGTTTCGATTATTGATATTAACGTATTGCTTCACCAGACCCCCGGGGGAATGCTTTCCAACCTGGTTAATCAGCTGCGTGAAATGGATGCTCTGGACCGGATCGATGAAGTATTTGCCGAGCTGCCCCGGGTCAGGAAAGATCTCGGACAGATTCCGCTGGTCACACCAACCAGCCAGATCGTCGGCACCCAGACAGTCAATAACGTATTGTTTGATGATGAAGATGAAGATTACAAGATGATTACAGCCCAGGTAAAAGATCTGTGCTATGGGTTATACGGAAAAACAGCGGTTCCCATCAGTTCAAAGTTGCAGAAAAAAGCTTTGAAAGGGTATGAAAGAGGTACAAAACCAATTACCTGCCGGCCCGGTGAAGTGCTTGAACCTGAACTGGAAAAAGCCAAAAGTGAAGTCAAAGGTCTGACAACTGATCTTGAAGATATTATTTTGTATACGCTATACCCGGTGACCGGTAAAAAATTTTTGATGTACAAATACGGAAAAGAAACGCCTCCGGATTCTTTGAAAGCCAGGACCCTTGAAGATGTCAAAAAAGCAGATGAGATTATGGCAAAAGCCAAGGCCGGCAAACTTGTGGATAAATCTTCTGGCGAATCACCGGAAAAAGGTGAGAACACCCGAACTTTTAACGTATTTATCGAAGATGAATATTTTGAAGTCAGTGTGGACGAGCCTGGCGGACAGCCGGTCATAAGTTATGCACAGCCGCCGGCACCCCCTGCGATGCCGACTCAGCCACAACCGCAAGCAGCAGCTACAGTTCCGGCACCTTCAGCGCCAGCACCGCCAACACCGCCGGCACCCAAACCAGTTGCAGCACCGGCACCTAAACCTGCAGCAGCAGCTGAAGGCATTCCCCTTCCAGCGCCTATGCCCGGAATGATTGTCAGCTATTCAAAAGAAGTCGGCGATTCGGTTGAAAAGGGAGATCCTGTTGTGGTGCTTGAAGCCATGAAGATGGAAAATTCCCTGCCAGCACCGGTCAGTGGAACTATTAAAGCAATTAATTACAAGAGCGGTGATTCTGTTTCCAAGAATGATGTGCTCTGTGTTATCGGATAGTTTTAAGTTGATGGCGCCGTAAAAAGTCCCATCTACTGCGTTGTAGCAGTTTTTCAGGCACTCAAGATACGACATGTATAATTTCGAGCCTGAAAAACCACTACGACTTGTATATGAAACTTTTAAATTAGCCATCCTGCTACTTTTACGGGACCATCAAAGCTAATTTAAGGCTGGAGAAAAACATATGAAAATTCATGAATTCCAGGCAAAACAAATTTTTAGAAAATATCAGGTACCGACCCCCAACGGGGGGCTGGCGCTTGATTCTGAAAAAGCCAGACAAATAGCTTCAGAAATTGGCCATTTCCCCGTGGTTGTAAAGGCCCAGATTCATGCCGGCGGTCGAGGGAAGGGCGGCGGTGTTCAGCTTGCGCAGTCTCTGGATGAAGTTTGTAAACATACGGAAGCTATTATCGGTATGAATCTGGTGACGCATCAGACAGGCCCGGAAGGCAAAATCGTTAAACAGGTACTTGTGGAAGCAGGCGTTAATATCGAGAAAGAATTATATTTAAGCCTTATTCCGGACAGGGAAACCGCCTGTATCCTGGTGATTGCCAGTGAGGCCGGCGGAATGGATATCGAAGAGGTTGCAGCAACCACTCCTGAAAAGATCATAAAAGTTCATATCAATCCCTTAAGCGGTATCCAGCCGTTTCATTGCCGGAAAGTGTCTTTTGGTTTAAATCTTCCGTCTGCCGTGATTAAAGAATTCTCTCAAATGCTGACCCGTCTGTATCATTTATTTATTGAAAATGACTGCTCCATGGTTGAGATCAACCCGCTGGTCATTACAAAAGAAAACCGGGTGCTGGCTTTGGATGCCAAAATGGACTTTGATGACAATGCCTTGTTCCGGCATAAAGATCTCCTGGAATTTCGAGATCTTGATGAAGAAGATCCGTTGGATGTTGAAGCATCAAAATATAATTTAAACTATATTAATCTCGATGGGACAGTTGGCAATATGGTCAATGGCGCAGGTCTGGCCATGGCCGTCATGGATACCATCAAACTGGCCGGCGCGGAACCGGCCAACTTTCTTGATGTAGGCGGCGGAGCCACAGCTGAAATGGTTGAAAACGGATTTAAGATTATTTTAAGCGATGACAAGGTAAAAGCCATATTGATTAATATTTTCGGCGGTATTCTCCGTTGTGATGTCCTGGCAAAAGGCGTTGTGGAAGCCGCTCGGAAAACAGAAATAAAAGTACCGCTGGTTGTAAGGATGGAAGGAACGAATGTCGAAGAGGGAAGACGGATTCTTGCAGAATCCGGTCTGGATCTTTTCACAGCCGATGATATGAAATCGACCGGTGAAATTGTGGCAAAAATTGCTGCCTCTTAATTCGATGATAAGATTTTATTAGACAATAAGGAAAATTAACATGAGTGTTTTCGTTAATTCCGATACGCGATTGCTTGTTCAGGGAATAACCGGCAAGGAAGGACAGTTTCATACCCGCCAGTGTGTCTCCTATGGCACCAATGTGGTTGCCGGTGTAACACCCGGTAAAGGCGGTCTGGACATGGACGGTATCCCGGTGTTTAATGGCGTGGCCGAAGCTGTGCAACACACCCGGGCTAACTGCAGCATGATTTTTGTTCCTCCGCCGTTTGCCGCTGATGCGATTATGGAATCCGTGGATGCCGGTATTGAGTTAATTGTTGCCATTACCGAAGGGATCCCGGTGCTGGACATGATGAAGATCAAACAGTCGATCAACGGATCCGGTTCGCGTTTGATCGGGCCAAACTGCCCCGGGATTATCTCGCCCGGCCAGGCAAAAATCGGTATTATGCCGGCCCAGATACACAAACCCGGTGGGCCCATCGGTGTGGTATCCAGATCCGGAACGCTGACTTATGAAGTGGTATTCCAGCTTACCGGTCAGGGAATCGGTCAGACGACCTGCATCGGCATCGGCGGTGACCCGATTAACGGCACCAATTTTATTGACTGCCTGGAAGCATTTGAAAATGACCCTGAAACAAAGGGTATTGTGATGGTCGGCGAAATCGGGGGAAGCGCGGAAGAAGATGCCGCCGAATATATCAAATCCAATGTAACCAAGCCGGTTATCGGTTTTATAGCCGGAATCACAGCCCCTCCCGGCCGCCGCATGGGGCATGCCGGCGCCATTATCAGCGGCAGCAGCGGTTCGGCGACGGCCAAAATTGAAGCATTGAATAATGCCGGTGTCCATGTCTGTGAAAATCTGGGATACATCGGCGAGATGAGTGCTGAAATTTTTCCGTCATAAAAATTACACACAGAACAATCGCTGACTTCTTCTTTTCCAGTTTTTCGTGCCAGCGGTTTAACTGATGACCATTAAATTGTTCATAATATGTCATCTGGAGAATTTGTGATGAACTGGTTTATTACAATGCTTGCTTCCTCAATCGGTAAGAAGCTGTTGATGGCGCTTACCGGCTTGGGATTTTGTCTTTTCCTTTTAATCCATTTGATTGGAAATTTAACCCTGTATGCCGGAAAAGAGCTTTTCCTGTCCTATGTGGAGCACCTGCATGCTTTAGGTCCCTTGATTCGTGTTGCTGAATTCGGTTTGCTGACGTTTGCCGTCATTCATATCTCCACGGGTTTGATCCTGTTCTGGCAGAATCTGCAGGCACGGCCTGTTCGATATCAGGTCAACAGGAACGCCGGCGGGCGCAGCATCGGTTCCGCCACCATGCCCTATACGGGTGTGTTGATTGTCCTTTTTGTGGTCGTTCATCTGTTAAACTTTCATTTTATTGATCACTCCCTTCAAACCGTATTTCAGGCGGTTGACGCGACATTTGCCATGCTGCCGTATGTTGTCTTCTATACCGTTGCGGTAATTATTGTCGCCATCCACGTCAGTCACGGGTTTTGGAGTCTTTTCCAGACACTCGGCGCGAACCATCCCAAATACATGCCGGGAATAAAAAAGCTGGGTATTGTATTAAGCATACTGGTTGCCGCCGGATTTGGTCTTATCCCAGCGTATGTCAGTTTTATCATGTAATTAAGGAATGGTTATGAAACCGGATATAAAATTAGATGCAAAAATTCCAGAAGGTCCTTTGGCTGAAAAATGGGACCGGCACCGGTTTAATTTAAAGCTGGTGAATCCCGCAAATAAAAAAAAATTTGATATTATTGTGGTGGGCACCGGGCTTGCCGGTGCTTCAGCAGCCGCAACTCTTGCCGAGTTGGGGTATCATGTAAAAAATTTCTGTATTCAGGACAGTCCGCGAAGGGCACACAGTATTGCCGCACAGGGCGGTATCAATGCTGCCAAGAATTACGCCAATGACGGAGACAGCGTCTGGCGGCTGTTTTATGATACGATAAAGGGTGGTGATTTCAGGGCCAGGGAAGCCAATGTCTATCGGCTGGCCCAGCTAAGCTGCAATATTATTGACCATTGTGTTGCCCAGGGAATTCCCTTTGCCCGGGATTACGGCGGATTTTTAGACAACCGGTCGTTTGGCGGCGCCCAGGTATCCAGAACATTTTACGCCAAAGGCCAAACCGGCCAGCAGCTCTTGCTGGGTGCTTACAGCGCACTCATGCGCCAGGTCGCAACCGGAATGGTGACACTCTTTTCCCGCAGGGAAATGATGGATCTGGTGCTTGTAGACGGAAAGGCCCGAGGCATCGTGGTAAGAAACCTGATCACTGGTGAAATGGAAACCTATGATGCCCATGCGGTTGTTCTTGCAACCGGCGGCTACGGGAATGTATTTAATCTTTCCACCAATGCCATGGCGTCAAACGTAACGGCCTCTTTCCGGGCTTATAAAAGGGGCGCTTGTTTTTCAAATCCCTGCTTTACTCAAATTCATCCCACATGTATTCCGGTTCACGGAACATTTCAATCAAAACTGACTTTAATGAGTGAAAGTCTTCGAAACGACGGCCGGGTATGGGTACCTAAAAAACCGGGAGATAAACGCCTGCCCATAGATATTCCTGAATCGGAAAGAGATTATTATCTGGAGAATAAATATCCCAGTTTCGGAAATCTTGTCCCGCGTGATGTCGCGTCCCGAAATGCAAAAGAACAGTGCGATATGGGAAAAGGTGTCGGCGAAACCGGTTTGGCCGTGTATCTTGATTTTGCCGATGCCATCAAGCGAGACGGAGAAAATGTAATTGCCGGTAGATACGGTAATCTTTTTGAAATGTATGAAAAAATATCCGGTGATAATCCTTATAAAACCCCTATGATGATTTATCCGGCAGTTCATTATACTATGGGCGGCCTTTGGGTGGATTACAACCTGATGAGCACCATTCCGGGTCTGTTTGTTCTGGGTGAGGCCAATTTCTCCGATCATGGCGCCAATCGACTGGGGGCGAGTGCACTTATGCAGGGCTTAGCTGACGGATATTTTGTGATACCCTATACGATTGGCGGATATCTGGCCCAGACTTCCTTTTCAAACGTCAATGTATCAGACAGCAAGGAATTTAAGCAGGGAATTGATGATGCCCAAAATAAAATAGACAAACTGCTCTCTGTAAACGGTACAAGGACGGTTTCGGAATTTCATCGTGAGCTTGGATTAATTCTTTGGGATCATTGCGGTATGTCAAGAAACGAGGAAGGTTTATCAAAAGCCTTATCTCTGGTCAAAAAATTGAGACAGGAATTCTGGGAAAATGTTTATGTGCCGGGAATTGGTCAGGACTTAAATCAAAGCCT
>JAQYVU010000209.1 GCA_030145385.1 Desulfococcaceae bacterium | reverse complement strand
TCAGGCATACGCCCATCGCACGTGCTCCGGCAAACAAGTCGGCTTTTATTCCGTCAACCAATCTTCTGTTTTTCAATATTACTTGCGCCTGATTTTTCGAGAATTCAGCATATCTTTTCAGAAGCGCATCAGGGCTTTCTGCCAGTAAAACCGCTTCTGGTTTAACGCCGAAGGCGTTTGCCGTGATGTTGAAAAGTTCGGCTGTTTTTCGTTTCCTGTAGGAAGCTGGAACGTAAAATTGTGATAAAAACAGCTTGATGTTCATATTTTTACTTTCCGATATAAATATATCGCGGCGGCTCCAATCAGTCCGTCCACCAAAAAATTGGTAAAATAAATGAGGTAAAAATTATCTCTGAAAATCAAAAAGAGAGACAACAAAGAAGACGCTATTTTGGCGTTCGCAAGGAGGAGTAGAAACAGAGGATTTTCAGGATTCCGGAATATCTGATAGGCGACAAAGGCCACAACATACATGTATCCGACCGATAATATAAGGAAAAAACCCGGAAAAACGACGGGAGACTGATTCAAGTGAAACGCCGGTAAAAGAGAATTAAAAAACGAGAGAACTTCCTCGGGCATTAATAAAAAGACGACCCCGACTGCGGCGAATGTCATGGCACAGAAAAGGCCAAACAGTCTGACGGTTTTTTTCATGATTTACCTCCATGTATCCTGTTAAAATCCGGAATTCCTGTATGCTGGATCTCCTCAAGGATGGCGAGCGTGTCTTCGGTCGGTATTGGGGAAATATTCCGGTAATGCTTTTTTATGATCGAATAATTTTTATTCATAAAGCATTCTCTGTCGGGTTGGAAGTGTTTTGTCATTTCTTCGAAAATCGTCGGGATTGGCATGTTACGGACATTTCCGAAGGTCATGGGTGCAAAGACACAGGGGCTGACTTCTCCGAAGGCGTCAATGTAGACCATTTTGATGCCGGCGTTGCATCCGAAATGACTACCGTGCTCAAAATGACCGAGATAATTGATGGTCATTCCGTCTTTTTTATTATATTGATCCTGCAATCTAATTAAAAAATCAGTCTCATCGCGGCTGATCACGAACTCTTTATGCCAGAAATATTCGGACGATGGTTTTACTTCGCTGAGCCAGGCTTCATGAACGCCGAGGTTCTCCAGGAACCCGAGGAACTCCAACATGCCTTCCTGATTCATCATTTCCTTGGTCAGCACGGCTGAGACGCTGGTGTGGAGGCCAGCATTGAGAAAAATATCGATTCCACGCAACGCCTCTTTAAATGCATTTTTATACCCACGGGTGTGGTCGTGATCTTCTTCCCTGCTGCTGTCCAGGCTTATGGAAGCATAGGTCAACCCGGCTTTTTTCATGTCTAGTGCTTTTTGCCGTGTAAGCGTGCATCCGGTAGTAAACAACTTTACGGCAATATCTTTGTCCGTTCGATCTATTATCTCAACGATGTTTTTATTTAGAAGTGGTTCGCCTCCCGTAAGCCCAAGCCAAATAACGCCCATCTTACCAAGCCCATTGATACAGTTGATGATATTATCATTGTCCATGACTTTACCGAATCGTATCTTGTTATAGCAGTATGAACATTTCTGTGGACATGCATTTGTCAGCCCGATCTGGGCATGGGAAGGTCCTGAAATATTTTTGATCAGGTGTTGGTCGACAAATTTTGTATACGCGGGGCTGTTGATTGGAGGAAGATGCGAGTGCAGTATGTAATCGTTATTTATTTTTTTTATCTTGAATTTTCCGAAATATTTCAGTAAAAATAAATTTGTCCTTAGATCGACCCTGAGTAATTGCGGCGTTTTTTTTAGACTTTTTAAGATTCCTATCATATTATCCATTTGGAAATACTGAATGTCCCTCCTATTGCTAAATCTTGATATCTAAATATTTGATGTTGAAAAATAGATTGTTTTATCATTTTTATTTAGTATTCTTTGCTTTTGCCCTATGAACCTCTGTAATTGAATAATAATCTAATATATTCATTTTATAAATCATTGTCAAATATTTTCAATAAAAATATCAAAAGGATTTTA
>JAQYVU010000138.1 GCA_030145385.1 Desulfococcaceae bacterium | reverse complement strand
CCGCTTTGTCCATCCACCTTGGGATCGTTTTTTCCCTGCATAATTAATGCAGGAATCGTCAGGGAAGAAAGGGATTTGTAAACTTTTCTCATAAGCGCCCGAACCTCCACAAGACCTTGTACCGGGCAGCGATGATAATTGATGTGTGGATTATCCGGGTGGTTTCGTGCATATTCCTTACAAAGCCGCCTTACCCCCAGGCCACGTACAAAACGGTTCCAAGCATGAAGAGGCTCCACAAAATTAATAGAAACACCTTTAAATTTAAGGGGGGCGCTGATTGAAATAACGCCGTCAAAATCATTCGGTTTTTGTATGGCCTGATAAAGGGCCAGCCCGGCGCCTGTTGAAAAGCCGCCAATCACAATTTTTTCACAACAGGTTTTGAGGATGGCATGCCCGCGATCCACCGATTCCATCCATTCGCCAAAACGCCTCGTTGAAAGATCAACCGCAGAAGTACCGTGTCCGGCAAGCCTGGGCGCGCAGACCGTATACCCTTTTGAATATAAAAACTCAGCCCATTGCCGCACCTCTTCCGGAGCAGCCATTAATCCGTGAACAAGAAGAACCCCTTTTTCCGATGAGGCGTTGCGCAGAATATAGGGCTCCCCAATATTTTTCGGCTTTGTTTCCCCTTTCAGGAAATATAAGTTGTACTCTTCATTAAAAAGCCGGCGTTCTTTTTCAAGAAGGTTCTCATCATCGGCAATCAGTTCATTTTCCACCGGATCAGACGCATCCATTACGTTTTTCATCACCCTGTTAAGCGATAATTTCAAAATAGACCCGGTAAATCATGGCATAATGAAGCACTCCGCCGATCAAAACCATGACATGAAAAAGCTCATGAAAGCTGAAAATGCCCGGAACCAGGCGAGGTCTTTTAATTGCATAAATAAGGCCGCCGAGGGTAAAGGCGAAACCGCCGGTAAACAATAAAACCTCCTGAACCAAAGACATGTTTGCCAGTACCTGTTTCATGGGAAACAGGGCGACCCAGCCCATGCCGAGGTATATCACGGCATAAAGCATTCTCGGCGCTCTCGGGAAAAACAATTGCGAACACACACCAAAGCCCACCAGCCCCCACTGGATTGCGATGATGGACCATCGCCAGCTACCTTCCAGGCAGAAATAACAAATAGGGGTATAAGTTCCGGCAATCATGAAAAAAATGGCCAGCCGGTCCATTTTCCTCCAGAAAGACAGTTCATTTTCTTCCTTTTTGAATACATGGTAGAGTGAACTGGCGGAAAAGAGAAATACCACGGAAATACCGTAAATAAGAGCCGTAATCAGCATGGACGCTGAATGGCTTGCAATCTTTGCCAGATATATAGTTCCGACAACAGCCGCGATCCCACCTGCCAGGTGCGAATAAAAATTAAATGATTCGGAAACCCTGATTCCCATACTTTCTCCTTTTCAGAACCGATCCCGCATTTAAGCACTTGAAGCCGTGCTATGATATAAGGATATCAGGTCTGAAATTTTTGTTATATATAAATTGAGCGTTTAAAATGTGTTAATAATATTTTAAGGCCATAAAATACAGATAAAACTTTTCAATTACATTCTTTTTAAGGAGAAGGCCGGGTGCGGGGAACTCAAACGAGCCACCTTCCACCCATTCCTTATTCCAAATCAGTCAAACTCTTCTTCAGATAAAAATCAGCGCCGATTTCCTGAAACAAATCCGTAATCTCTTTTCGGAACTTTCTCCAGTCCACCGCATCTTCTATGTCTTTATGGTAATTGATTTTCCCCACTTTCCATTGATCAACAAACGGGTGTATCAATTGAACCATCTGTATTGCCTGTACCGGATCAATCACCGGCTCGATACTTACCCATGTCAAAATACCCCGTGAATGTGCCGCCTTGATGGCCTGAATCCGGTTTTCAATACTCGCTGCTCCCGGCTCCCAGTAGTCCGCATCCGCCTGTTCAGTAAAAATTAACGTCGTCCCGAACCGGGCTTTTCCATAGCCCTCAAGTATGTCAAAATCCCGGGCTGCCCGTGTGCCGCCCTTGGTCAATACCGTAAAAGGCAGATTGGCATCCCGCAGGATCTCAAGCGCCTGCCGGGTCAAGTTTAAATCATTTTCCGCAGGCTGATATACATCACCGTGAAAACTGAGCAGTATTTCCGGGCAACCCTGCCCCAGCTGCGCCACACCCTTTTTCAGCCGGTCAATGAAATTTTTCCGGGGGCTGGCTGTTTGATAAAACACATCCCGGGTATAGTACTTTGCATAACAGTATACACAGCCGTGCGTGCACCCGCTGTAAATGTCACAGGCAAGACCGGCGTACTCTTTCGCTTTGCCTTTTGGCTCGTAAATTATGTCCATCATACCTCCAGAGAGAAACGGCGAATCAATATTTTGTCAATATAGCAAAAATTTCCAATGCAGTATACTGCCGTTTTTTCACAAGGCCGTCCATCTGGCCGATTTACATTAAATGTATACTACGCATACATTTTTACTTGCCGGATTAAATTCACTTAAAAGCCCAGAACACCGTTATTATTAAAATTTAACCCATAAAACCAAATACTTATAAAAAATATCGGCGATGTGGCACGATGTTTGTAATGTTAATCAACAAATGAATACGAGCAATTCAATCACATAAATAATAATTCAATATTTAAAAAAAAGGAGGCATTCCATGAAAAAATTTATTGTTTTATTCATAGCAATTATTGCGGTTTTAACCGGCGGCACAGCCGGCCATGCTGCCGGAATTTTAACGCCTGTGCAGTCTCGTCATCAGCCCATTAAAATACAGGATCATCACGTTAATGTTGTAATCAATAACGGTTTTGCCATGACCGAAGTTCATCAGACCTTTTTTAATCCCAACAGCGAAGACCTTGAAGCCATATACAGTTTTCCTGTACCCAAAAGCGCCAGCCTGTCTGAAGTCACTATCTATGCAGGTGAAAATGAAATTAACGGCGAAGTCATTGAAAAGCAAAAAGCTGAAAAAATATATGAAGAAGAAAAAAGCCAGGGCAATGATGCGGGGCTGGCTGAAAAAAATGAGTTTTATACCTTTGAGTTCAGGGTGTACCCGGTGCCGGCAAATAATGAAACGAAAATCCGGTTTCTTTATTACCAGCCGTTGAAAATTGACACGGGTGTGGGCCGGTATCTGTATCCTTTGGAAGATGGCGGAACAGATGAGGCGGGTAAGCGCTTCTGGACAAGTAATGAACGGGTGGAAAAAACTTTTTCCGTTAACCTGGAATTAAAATCCGCCTATCCGGTAAAAGATGTCCGGGTGCCGGGTTTTGAGGCTGCCGCAGGCATCGACAAGCTTGATGATGGTCACTACAAAGTCAATATGGCGCTGACGGATATGAGCCTGAACCGGGATTTTATCTTTTATTACCGTCTGGCAGAAAGCCTTCCCGGGCGGGTTGAAGTGATTCCCTTTCGTGACAAAAAAGACGCGGCCGGGACATTCATGATGGTCATAACGCCTGGTGAAGATTTAAAACCCATCACCAGCGGGTCAGACTATTGCTTTGTCCTTGATATTTCCGGAAGCATGGATTCAAAAATACATACTCTGAAAAAAGGCGTGATAAAGGCGATAGCTGATCTGAAGGCGGGTGACAGATTTCGGATTATTACTTTTGGAAGCAACGCCAAAGAACTGACCAATGGCTGGATGCCGGTGTCGAAAAAATCCATGACAAAAGCGGAACAGATAATTAAGGCAATAAAAGTAAACGGAAGTACCAATATGTATGCCGGCATGAAGCTGGGGCTCAAACATCTGGATGCTGACCGGCCGGCCAACCTGGTATTGATTACCGATGCCGTGACCAATACCGGCGTGATCAAGCCGGCTAAATTTGATGAACTGCTGAAACAGTATGACGTCCGGGTTTTCGGTTTTCTCATGGGAAACAGTGCCAACTGGCCGCTCATGCAGACCATTGCACAGGCAACTGGCGGATATTATGACACGATTTCAAATGCAGATGATATTATGGGCAAGCTTTTACAGGCCGGAGAAAAAATTAAATACGAGGCCCTGCTTGATGCCAGTGCAGCACTTAAAGGGGTTAAAACCTTTAACCTGACAGATGACACATTTAAAAAAGTATATCGCGGAGAGCAGCTGGTGATCTTCGGCAAATATGAAACCGGCGGGAAATCGAGATTAACGCTCAGGGCCAATCTTACGGGTGAAGATAAAACATATACAACCGATTTTCTCTTTCCGGATATTGACACGGATAACCCGGAGCTGGAAAGACTCTGGGCTCTGGCAACTATTGAAAAAATTGAAGCCCTGGAACGGATTGGCAAGATGCCGGCATCTGAATCGGAAAATGCCATCAGAGACCTGGGTGTTGATTACCAGATAGTAACAGATTATACATCCATGCTCGTCTTGTCTGATAAAGATTTTAATGAACACGGCATTGACCGCCGCAATAAAGAACGTATCGCTCGTGAAATGCAGGCCCGAACCGCCCGGTCCAGCCAGCCGGTTCAAAATTATACGGTGGATCAGCAAAAACCGGCGTTTAAACATCATACACCGTCTATCGGCGGCGGCGGGGGCGCAGTTGATCCGTTTACCGGGTGCCTGGCGGCTTTGGGTTCAATAATCGGCGTTTTCAGGGTTACCCGACGAAAGAAAAAACAATAATATGATGTTTGCGAAATTGTTTCAAAAAGTAAAAAAGGCAGTGAGACGCATCCCTTGCGTCTCACTGCGCCTGTCACTGGCGGCGCTGGGTATTCATCTGTGCCACCCTCTGCGCCTTGCATTAATTTATGATCGCACTGCCATCGATAGCGGAGAGTTCTTGCGGTTGCTGTCTTGCCACTGGGTCCATTTAAACACCGATCATCTTCTCTGGTCGGGCATTACATTTTTAGGGCTGGGATCGTTGTGTGAAATTTTCGACAAAAAAAAGTATTATATAACTCTCGGCATATCTGCTGTGTTAATTCCTGTTCTCATTTTTTTCGGGATGCCGGATCTGCAGATTTACGCGGGTCTTTCAGGCCTGGATTGCGCACTTTATGCGCTGCTGATTACAATGCTGTTAAAACGTGAAGCCGCAGCCGGCAGCCGGACCTGGCAGTGCGTCTACTTCTTGTTGCTGGTTCTGCTGATTTTAAAGACAGGTTTTGAAGTTATCACCGGCATGCATTTGTTTGTCAGCAACAGTCATGCTGAAATGACGTCGGTCCCTCTGGCCCATCTTAGCGGCGGTCTCATCGGATGCATGGTTGGTTATTTTCATAGATTAAAGCTTACGCCACCTGACCCCATTTCATGTCCACCGCCTTGATGGCATCTGCGGCCGAACTCGTTATGCCGCCGGTATAACCCGAACCTTCGCCAATCGGATACAGGTTTTTAATATTGACGGATTCGCAATTATTATTTCGTTTAATTCGCACCGGAGACGATGTTCTTGTTTCTGATCCGAATAATATGGCCTGTTGGGAAACAAACAAGGGCTCTTGCTGTTTCCATTGATTAAAGGCAGCTAAAAGCAGTTCGTTGATAAATCCCGGAAAAAGGTCTTTGAGATCTGCTGCGACAGCTCCCATTTTATACGAATTGACATTTAACCTGCCGGAAATTTTGTCTTTCATAAAATCTTCCAGGTTCTGGGCCGGAACCGCCCACCGGCCGCCGCCTGCCTGAAATGTCCGGCGTTCGATCTCCTTTTGAAAAGCCATTCCGGCCAGGGGATGGTCTGATTTATAGTCATCCGTATGGCAGGAGACAACAATGGCCGCATTTGAAAAGGCAGAAGACCTGCCCGAATTGCTCATCCCGTTTAAAACCATCAATCCTTTTTCAGAAGAAGCATTTAAAATTTCTCCGCCCGGGCACATGCAAAAGGTGTAAGCACCCCGTTTTTTTCCCCGGTCCGTATAGTTAAAAGAATATGTCGCTGCACCGATTCCGGGAAAATCCTTATATTTATCCCCATACCGGATAAGATTGATTAACTTTGCCGGATGCTCCATGCGGACCCCGGCAAAAATCGGTTTCTGCTCCACTGCAATCCCGTTTTTATGAATCATCTCAAAGGTATCTCGGGCTGAATGCCCCACCGCAAGATAAATATCAGATGAATGGTATTCCTGCTCCCCGTTGATTACCACCCCGCAGGCCTTGTCTCCGGAAATCAGCAGGTCCGTCACTTGGGCGCTGTAATGAATTTGCCCGCCCTGTTTGAGAATATAGTTCCTCATATTGGCAACGATCCGGCAGAGCACGTCGGTCCCTAAATGGGGCTTGCTGATGTACCCGATTTCTTTTGGCGCCCCGAATTTAATAAATGTATCCAGCACCCTGTTCGCATACCCCGTATTTCTGTTTCTTCTGGAAAACAGTTTGCCGTCTGAAAAAGAACCGGCCCCGCCTTCGCCAAACTGAATATTTGACTCGGGATCCAGCTGTCGTTCTGAAATAAATCGCTGAACATCAAGAGAGCGTTCCTCAATCCTTTTACCTCTTTCAAATATGATCGGCTTAATACCAAAAACGATAAGCGATAACGCGGCAAACATGCCGGCCGGGCCGAAACCGATGATTATCGGCCGCTCTTTAATGTTTTTGCCCTTTCCGGTCGCCCCGGCTTCTTTAGCATCTTTTGGGCTTTCAATATCTTCCGATTTTTCAATAAATTCCGGGAATTTTTTCTTGTTGTCAAAACTGTCGGCAGTCCGGACAATGACAGACATTTTGTAAAAAAGCTGTTCCTTGTCTCTCAGATCAAGTTCTTTGCTGAGAATTTTAACGATTTTTAAATCTTTGGCGTCAATTCCCAGCTTTTGAGAAGCGGCTTTCACATATTGATCCATTTTGTCCGGCTCAACAGGTTTGTCCAGCTCAACCGGAATCCGCAGATTGTTTATTATTAAATTCAAAAACAGCCTTTCTTTTTTATTACTCGCTATGACAGGAGTTGCAGAAAACACAGGAGGATTTTACATTTTGAAACTTAAAATCGGAGAAAACCCTTAATTCAGAGTAAGAAATGTTATCAAAATTCAAACCGCTCAATTCAGGTTTTAGCATCTTTTCCCGGTTAGATGGGATATTTCTGCTCAGACAGGATTTCTGGTAATGAGATGTATTTAATTATCGGGTGCGGACATTTGTCAATGTTTGAAAAACGGCATGAATATTATCCAATAATCACGGATTGGATTGAACAGTATGTGTAGGGTGGATTACTCTGGTTCCCATGGTCCTCCGTGAAAATCCATACCAGGAGGTAATCTTTTCTGTTATCAGACAAATCAGGCGATCAGGAATTATAATATTGCCGGTTAATTTACACTGATGCGTTCTCACAGAGAACCTTGAGAACAAGATAATTTCCTTTAAAACCGCTTTTTTTAGCGTCAAAAAAAAGGGGTTAAGTTATTCCGGAGGGGCTTTTCCGATATCTGTTTTATATATTTTCAGCAAGTTGATTTGGTCCGACAAGAATTTCGGAATTTCAAAAATTTCGGACACAAGATCCAACAGGGATGGTATTAAAACAGGACCCGATCAGGCATAGCGGAAAACAGACCCGGATGGACTGATTAGAATTTTAAATTGCAAAATCGGATCGATTATGTAATATATTTCGTTAATTATCATTTTATCAAACAAAAATTCAGCTGATATGTATTATGTTTTTTGGTTCAGGATTCATTGGAAGCATTAATTAATTCACCATTTCTATATGACATTTAACTGAAAACTGGAGGTGCTCAATGCGTTTTCGAAGTAAAATTGTTTTACTGCTTTGGCTGTTTTTATGTCTGCCGGTAGCGGCCATGAGTGCACTGCCTGTATATCCTGATCTGGCAGATAATGAACAAGTGGAAACAAACGGCTATTTTGAAGTGTATGCCAAAGACGGGAGCGGCTTTCAGCTGGTTGACCGTTTGGGTTATGACAAGTATTTCCGGGAAAAAACCATCGATCTGGAAAAATATACTTCCGGCGGAACAATGCTTGACGTAAGGATTATTCAGAACGGCGGGAATGCGGCCCATATTGACGCAGTGCTGCTTGACGGCAAACCGCCGGCCACCGCAACTGTGAATAACTCCCCGATCAATATGCAGAAGATCTCCCAAAAGGATTTTGATGTAATTGACGGGTATGACCAGGCTTTTGAATTCTCGTTTTCATCCTCTTCGGCCGGCAATGTGCTGCGACTCACCGCCCGGGTGGAAGGAGACAGGATATCAAAAATTCCCTTTCAGTTTCCCCTGACAAACCTTTACCGCGATATTAACAGCCAATCGGATTTCTACGCTTATGACATGACGACCCCGGCCGCCGGCAACCCGCTGGATGCAGTCCCGCTGTTGAAGGAATGGAGTTTATCAGGGACCGGGCACCCGAATGCCTACACGTATGGCTGGGTATGGCATGACGCGGACAATCTGTATGTACACATGGATTTTTCAGGAGATAATACCTATGACGGATTAAAGGATTACGCCAGGGTGTATGTAAACACGGACGATGAAATAAAAATGTTTAAAATGTCTGTAGCAGAAACCCGGTGGGGCAATCCTGAATTTATATATACTGACACTGTCAAATACCAGCACAAGGTGTATCCGTTTACGATCCCGCTGTCTGAGCTTGGAGATGCCGCGCCTGAAACATTGGAGTTAGCGTTTGCTGCCTATGGAACGGATGCGCCGCCTACGGTTCCAGGCCCGGGTTTTTATTACGAAGCGCTGCTGAACACAGGCCCCGGCGGCGGCGAGGTGCAAGTTGAAGATGAAAACGGAATCATTCCGATTCTGAATATTAATTACAAGGTCGTGGCCTATACGACACATTATATTTTCCCTGAAGGTCTTGTCACGGTTGATTCAATACAAACGTATGAATGGCAGACGAACGACTTTGTATTAATTGATACGTATACGCAGCCACAATTGCCATATCCGATCGACGGTAATCAGGGTGCGTCAGGTACTAAGGCGGTTGAGTTTTTTACCCCCATCTCAAATATTCTTAATTTTACCGGATCGTTTGAGGGTGTATTTCACGCGAGTACTTTTGTTGCAGCAAATGATTATTCACCTTCTTTCCTCTATCCACAGGATCCGTTGTCAATTCCGACATTAACACAATGGGGAATGATCATTTTATGTATGGTTCTGCTTGGCATTTCAATGTGGACATTGCGACGGAACCAATATCGGAAAGCCATATACTCGGTATTATTTGTGTGTTTAATTATTTCTGCCACCGTTGCCTGGGCAGCGACAATCATCATTAACGGTGATATGTCAGACTGGAGCGGCATCAGCAACATTATTCCTGATGAAACATATGATGATCAATCGAGCAAAGATCCGTTTACCGGTCCGAACGAAGATATCCGATTCGGGTATGTTACATCAGATGACGATAATATCTATTTCCGAATCGATTACACCGGTGCCCAATATATACCACCGATCATACCACCAGATAATCTGCCGGTTAAATGATCGGCAGCTGATTTGAGGAAAAAGCAAGCGTCTGAATCATCAGATTCCGCATGGCAGTAAATTTAAAGGGCAGCGTTTTTTCAAACGCTGCCCTTTTTACATGGAAAACGGGACGGGTGGTTCTTCATCAATTATGCATTCCCACAAAGGACCGTGGGAGCGGGAAAAACTCTAGTATGAGCCAAATGCAGATTTGTTTTTTCACCTCAAATTCAACCAGCAGATCTTTTGGAATAAAAATATTGTTTTAATTTTTCAGCAATGGGAATATCTGCCGGCGCAAGCGAATAATTCGCCATTTCACCAAGCGTTACCCAGGCAATAGCCGAGTGCACTTTCAGGGAAAAGTCACCGCCCAAATACGCCACTTCATAAGCAAGCAGCCGGATATTCTTGCTCTTGTAGCAAAAACGGCTTTCAGCGATAAACGGCCCAATTTTTACATCGATCCCGAATTCTTCAAACAATTCCCGCTTCAAACATTGTTCAGGTGTTTCCCCTTTTTCAATTTTTCCACCAGGAAATTCCCAGAATGTTTCCAAATGTTCACCCGAAGCACGTTGTGCGATTAAAACTTTTCCATTTTTCCGGATTACCGCAGCTGCGACATCTGTGAATATCATATTTGTTTAACCTTGATGGCGTCGTTAAAAGCCCCATCTACTGCGTTGTATCGATTTTTCAGACGATCAAGATACGACTTGTATTATTTCGGGCCTGAAAAATCACTACGCCTTTTATATGGAACTTTTAACTTAGCCATCGGAATCTTACTTTTTAAGAGGTTGTCACTTTGATCAACTGGCGATCCAGGTGTTTTGAGCCATGAAAAATGCAAGATAGATACTTTAAAAGATGGGATTGAAGCCTATTAACTGCGCTTCTGCAGGTTTCATAGGTCTGCCCCTCGTATGTTACTGGTCTATTATTAATTTAATAAGCTGCCCCAATAATTCAAAAAGCAAGTGAAGCAATTGCCTCCGCTCTGCAATGAATACCGAGATCCAATTTTATTACTTTTTTTATCTCTCGCAAATGTGCCAAAAATAATTTTGGAACATCTCCAGCATGCAACTTTAATGCTACCTCAGCTAATTGCGCTTCAAGCCATTTGCTCCATTCATCCTCATTTTGATATGCCGAGCTTGCAATTATTAACGCTTGGAGAATCTTGCCAATTGGTTCTTCTGATTTACAAAAATATGCAGCCTCAATAATTTTTACAACAATAGTTTCTGATAGTTTCACTTTACGATGAACACACGCAATTAAACTTATCTCCACTAAAACATCAATCATATTGAGGAGTTTATCTTCCTCCTCTTGTATTGATATTTTAGAAGTCTCCGTCATAATTCTTTCAATAAGTCCTTCATCCAATAAATAAATTTGCGAAAGATAAGATAAATTAGATACTCTTGACTCAAATTTATTTTCAAGTATCTCCTTTATTTCCATTTCTACAATTTTTTTTGGCACATTCTCTTTCAATTGAATATGCCCCTGCATCGGTCCCGGCATATACATTCCTAATATTCTGATACTTTCAAAATTTTTCATAGCATGATCAATAATATTAGAATTTGGAATCAGCCTGCCGGATTTTTCATGGCGCCAGCGCAGTTCAACAAGACGACCAAATATTTCTTCACGTAGAACGTTTCGAGTAATTATCGACGATCTATACATTGGCTCACTACGAAAATCTAAAACTTTTGAGTACATACCAGAAAGAGTCATATTCTCTGAAATCCATGTACTAAAGTTGTCAAGATCAAGTTTGGAATCTCGCAAAGAGTACAATAGGAATCCAGCATGCATCCATGCACACATTCGCTTCCAAAAAGGCGGGGCTATCGCGCAACCTTCCAAAAGATTGATATGATTATAAACAAATTCCGATAAAAGTGGATAGAGATCGTAGACATCAATCCCATCAGATCTTAAAAATTCCTTTTCAACAAGTTTTGATACCGCCATTTGCGCGAAATCGGAAAATCGCTGATCTTCTTGCCGATACATAGCTATATCGAGCGCTCCTATAAGAAAAAAAGGATCACGCATGGTGTTACAGGATTCTAATGCATTCCAAATTTCATCATTACTAATATCTTTGATCCATTCACCAGGCATTAAATCATCACGCAACCCCCCCTGAAGACAAATTTCCAGACCTTTGATTAAATCACGTTTCAACAAAATTTTTCGATATTCTGGCAAAACATTTACAATGTATTCTTCTGGCCCTTTTTCACTATCTAAAGGGCCACAAAGATATTCAAAATAAGCTTTAGAACTCGGAGCGATGTCTTTAACGGTGGCTTGATTCAATTGAAATGCTTTTAATATATGAGCCTGAAAACCAGCGACACCATTAATTTTTTCTGCCAAAATCATATTGATTTCATTTTCATTTAACTCTCGTTCGCCAGCTAAAATTAGTAGCTCAGAGAAATCGGGGCTTGCAGGCCCATAGAAATTAATAAGGTCTTTAAGTTTTTTTGTACGCTCTTCTGGATTTGGAGAAACAATTTTAAAATCTTCCAAATTATATTTTTTATCTTCGCTGGCTCTCCCTATAATAATATTATCTGCTTATCCGGTTCGCTCAAGTTGACTAATTTACTACTATCTGGCTGATATTTCATAAAATTATGCTTCCACGATTGAAAGGCATGGTATTTACGGCTTGTTGAACAATTCTATAAAATCGTTTACCGACGTAT